>JBFLKL010000277.1:0-4657 GCA_040883175.1 Synechococcaceae cyanobacterium
CGTGCTGTTGAGCTGATGCTCCTCCGGCACGCGCCGGTCGGGGTCGAGGCGGATGCGGCGCAGCCAGTCGGCTGCGGGCGCGGCCCCAAGCCCCAGCCGGTGCATGCGCTCCTGGAGCAGCTCGGCGGCCTGCTGCAGGTCGGCCAGCATCCGTCCTCCCAGCGCCAGTCGCGCCAGCCCCTCGGTGCTGAGCAGTTCCCCCAGGCAGGCCAGCAACCCATCGCGCTCCAGCCGCTGGGCCAGCTGGGCCAGCTGCTCGGCCAGCCGCTCCCAGGCCGTCGCCGGAGCCAGGGCGAGGCGCTCGGCGCTCCAGCCCAGCAGCGGTGTGGCGGCCAGCAGCCGCTGGCGGCCTGGATGGCCCGGATCGGCCAGGGCATCGAGCAGCCGCTGCAGGGCGGTGGCCGCCTCGCTGGCGAACACGTCGCCGCGGCTCACCAGCCGACTGGGCAGCCCGCGCTGCTCGAGGGCGTGTCGCAGCAGCTCGGCCTGGCGGTGGGTGCCCACCAGCAGGCAGAGATCCCCGGGGTCGAGCACCCTCTCCCGGTGGCCGCCTTCCGGCCGGCTCGTCCGCAGCTGCAGGCCCCGCCTCAGCAGCTGCAGGCAGAGGCCGGCCACCTGGAGGGGCTGCCGATCGTCGTCGTCCAGGGGCAACAGCTGCAGCGGCGATTCATCCGGCTCCAGCAGCAGCTCGCCCTTCTCCGCCCGCGCCTCGACCAGGGGGACGTCCAGCTGCGAACGCACCAGCCCCGGAGCCATCAGCGCATTGAGAGCCTGCACCAGGGCGGTGGAGGAGCGCCGGTTCTCGCGCAGGCCGTGGATCGCATCCGCCCGCTGCCGGGCCTGGCGGTAGGTGGCCAGCTCCCCGCCGCGGAACCGGTAGATGGCCTGCTTGGGGTCGCCAACCATCACCAGCAGATGGCGTGCCGCTTTGCCCTCGGCGGCCACGAAGGCCCGCTGCAGGATCCGCCACTGGATCGGATCGGTGTCCTGAAACTCATCGATCAGGGCCACCCGGTAGCGGGCCCCCACCGAATCCAGCAGGGCCTGGTGGCGATCGCCGCAGGGGCCGGGATCGAGGGCGGCCAACAGATCGCCGAAGCCCAGGCGGCCGCTGCCGGCACGACGCTCTGCCAGCTCGCGGCGGCCGTGGTGGAGGGCATGGCTCAGCACCAGTTCCGCCGGTCCGTCCACCAGGGCCGCGATCGCTTCCAGCAGCGGTCGCTCCGGCAGGGTCACGGCCCCGCCGTCGAAGCCGGCGGCCATCTTGGTGAAGGGGCCGGGGTGGAAGTAGTCGCGCAGCAGGGTCTGCTCCAGCACCTGGCCGTAGCCGGGGATCACGCCGCCCTCGGTGACGCCGCTGATCCAGGCGTCCAGGTCAGCCACCCGGTCGCGTCGGGGTCTGGCGGCATAGGGCTTCGTGTCGCTGGCACCCCGGGAGCGCAGGTCGGCGGCTGCCTCGCGGAAGGCCTGCTCCAGGGCCTCACCCCGCTCGGCCCAGAGGGCGCTGAATGTCTGCCAGCGCTCCCGCCACAGGGCCGGCAGCAATCCCTTCAGCGACTCCTCGGGCTGGATCCCCGCCGGCAGGGGATCCAGCTCCAGGGCCGGATCGCCCTCGAGCCGGTTCAGCAGCTGCTCCAGCCGCTCCGGTGAGACGCCCTGGTGCTGCAGGCCCGCCAGCAGTTCCGGTGGCAGGGTGAGCAGCTGCTGCTGCCAGTAGTCGTGAATCACCTGGGAGGCCCGTTCGCCGTCGTCGCTCTCCAGCTCCAGACCCGGCCCCAGCCCCGCCTCCAGGGCCTGGCGCTGCAGGGTGCGGCGGCAGAAGCCGTGGATGGTGGTGATGTCGGCGCGATCGAGGGCCTCCAGCGCCAGCAGCAGCAGCCCCCGCAGGCGCTCCAGCGCCTTTGGATCTCCGGGCTGGGCAGCGCGCCAGGCTGCCAGTACGGCGTCCGGCGCCGGTGCGGTGGATTCCAGGCTCGCGAGGGCCGCCTGCAGCCTCAGGGCGATGCGGTCACGCAGCTCCGCGGCGGCGGCCTCTGTGAAGGTCACCACCAGCAGCCGTTCCAGCGGCAGGGGATCGAGCGGGCGGGTCACCAGCCGCAGCACCAGATGGGCGAGGGCAAAGGTCTTGCCGGTGCCGGCGCTGGCTTCCAGCAGTTGCACCCCCGGGTCCAGGGGGAAGCCGTTGGCATCGAAATCAAGCACCGGCCGGCTCATCGCCGCCGCCCCTCCTTCTCCACGCGCCGCTGCTCCAGCAGGGGCTGCAGCAGCGCCAGGGCTGCTGCGCCGAAGCGCTCCCCCACGAGCTCGACCGTGGGCAGCGTCGCGCCGAAGCAGAGGGCCATCACCTCCTGCTCCCGCTCGCCCGGGCCGGCGTAGCCCCCCTCCCAGGCGCTGCGGGCGGCCTTCAGGCCGCTGTCGGTGTTACCCAGCTCCGCCTCGGCCCAGGCCCAGCCTGTGCGCGGCGGCACCGGCCAGCAACTGGCGCGGTGCTGCTCGCGCAGCTCCCGGAGGTGCTCCAGCCGGGCGCGGGCCGCGCCGGCCGGCAGCGGGGTGAAGCTGCCGAGTATCCGGAACTGGTGGCTGTCGCGGCCGATCAGCACGGCGCGGCTGGGATCCTGATCCGCCGCGCAGGCCAGCAGCAGAGCCAGCCACAGCTCCAGCCACTGGGCCGGCTGCGCCCGGGCGGTGTGGGTGAGCACCAGCTGCTCGCCCCGCCAGGTGAGGTCAGCAGCCAGCCCGGCCACGGCAGCCTCACCGTGGCGCTCCTCGCCCAGGCCCGAAAGCAGTGTGTGCAGGGAATCCCAGCGCTGGCTGAGCTGGCCCGCTTCGATCACGCCGGCGGATCCCCCTGGCAGCGTGCCCCGGCCCCGCTGCTCCGCCTGCCAGTCGGGCGTGTCGCCGGCCGGGAGTCGCTGCCGGTGGGTCAGCGACTCCCGCAGCAGCCGGGCCCGCTCCCGCTCTGTCAGGGCCAGGGGTTCAAGATCCAGCACCCGCTGGCCCCATTCCCTCGGTCGCAGGCCCAGGCTCTCCAGCCAGACCTGCTGGGGGGCGTGCAGCCAGGCCAGCAGGTCGGTGTGTGTGGCCTGGGGAGGGCTGGTCGGCGCCGTGATTGCCGTGTCCTCTGCCATGGCGGCTTGTGTGTCCGCACCCGCGTTTGCGGCCGCCAGGGGACTGGGTGCCCGCGAGCGGTGCTCCTCCAGCAGCCGGCGGGCCTGCAGCAGGCGCAGGTCGCTGCAGATCGGCGGCCGACCTCCCTCCGGCAGGAAGTTGCGCCGCTCCAGGGGATTGGCCGCCGGCTCGCGCAGCAGCTGGAGCATGGCGTTCCGGCCCAGGTCCTGTTCCAGCAGCGCCAGCCACTGGCGTACGGGGGTGCTGGGCATCAGCTCCTCGCCGCTGCGGCTGTCGCGGCTGCTCCAGGTGATCAGCAGGTGCTGGCGGGCCGAGAGCAGGCACTCCAGCAGCACGTAGCGGTCCTGATCGGCGGGGCTGGGATCGCCCAGCCGGCGTTGATGCTCCAGCAGGTGGAACCCCGGGCGCTCCCGCTGCCGCGGGAAGGTGCCGCCATCGAGCCCCATCAGCACGATCACCCGGTGGGGGATGGCGCGCATCGGCTCCAGGCCGCTGATCGTGAGGGCACCGGTGCGGTGACCGAAGCGACCGCTGTCGCTCGCCAGCCGTTCGCCCAGAACCTCCGCCACCACCGCTGCCGGCAACGTCAGGGTGCTGCTGCCGGCCACCGTCAGCCAGTCGGCCAGGGCGGTATGGACAGGCGGCAGCTCCCAGGCCCGCTCGCCGCCGTCCCCGAACAGATCGCGCAGCAGCCGCCGCAGCAGTGGCACCCACGCGGCCGGCGTGCGGGGTTGCCTGAGCTCTGCGAGGGCGAGCTGAAGCCCTCGCAGCAGTGCCAGCCAGCGCGTCTGCTGCTCCAGGCTGGACCCCACCGCCAGGGGTGCGGTGGCTCCCGGTGCCAGGCCCGGCTCCTCAGGCAGCACCAGCCCCAGCAGGAGCCTGTCGATCGCCCAGCCCAGGCTGTGGCAGGGATCGCCTCTGCGGGCGCTGCCGTCCAGCCCCCAGCGGAATCCCGCCCGCTGCAGCAATGCCGTGATCGCCCCCGCGTCCCCGGGTTCGATGCCGTGCCGCGTCAGCAACGGGCCGCAGGCCAGCAGCCCCTCCAGGGCCGAGGCGGTGAGCCGCTCGCCGCCCAGCTCCAGCAGGGCCAGCAGCCCCTGGGCGATCCCGGGATCACTCTGCTGGCTGCGGTCGGTGAGCCGCCAGGGCAGGGCCACGCCGGTGGCGCCGACATCGCCGAACACCGCGGCCACCAGGGGCGCGAAGGCATCCACCTGGGGTGTCATCACCAGCACATCGCGGGGGGCGAGGCTGGGGTCGTCGGCCATCAGCTGCAGCACCCGGTCACGCACGATCTGCACCTGGCGCAGCCGTCCCGGGCAGGCCAGGAACTCCAGCGAGCGATCGCCGGACCGCAGCTCCAGGGTGGGGCGCCGGGCCGGATCCACCAGCTGCTCCTGCAGCTGCTCCAGCAGGCTGGGGTTGCGGCCGCTGTCCTCAGCGGCCGTGGCGGCACCCAGAAACAGATCCCGCTCCTGCCACTGGCCGTGCTGGGCCACGCCGGTGCCCGCCAGCAACTGCTGGAACA
>JBFLKL010000038.1:0-5449 GCA_040883175.1 Synechococcaceae cyanobacterium
CCGGGGCCGCTGCCGGCTCGAAGGGGAGCTGGACAGACCCCGGAGACGACTGTCCGGCAGGCGGGCCAGTGAGGGCCGGTGGCAGGGGCGACTGGGATGGGGCCGGCCCGGCCGCGGCGGTGGGAGGCAGCGGCGCGGCGGGGGGCACCAGAGCCAGGGTTCGGTCGGAGCGGGGCACCGGCCCGGTGCTCTCCGGCATGGGCAGGGCCTGCAACGCCGTCAGAGCCTCGGCCGCCGAGCCGTACCGATGCCCCGGGTCGGTGGCCAGCAGCCGTTCCAGGGCAGCCCGCAGCCCGGGCTCCTCGGCCAGGGACGCGGGCCAGCGCCAGGCCATCGAGGCGGGGTCGAGCAGCCGCTCGGGCGGATCGCCGCTGAGCAGCACCAGGGCTGTGACGCCGAGGGCATGGAAGTCCATCCAGGGCTCAGGGCGCTGGCCGCTGGCCAGCTGCGGCGGCCCGTAGCCGGGGGTCACGGCCGCCACGCCGGCGACCAGGCCGTAGTCGAGCAGCACCGGCAGCCCGTCGCTGTCGCGGCGCAGCAGGTTGGCGGGGCAGAGATCGCCGTGCACCAGCTGCTGGCCGTGCAGCACAGCCAGCACCGGCAGGAGCTGGCGGAGCAGCAGCAGCACCTCGCCGGCGCCGAACACCATCTGGCGCTGGCCCCGGGCGGCCAGCAGCTCGGCGAAGGTGCGGCCGGCCTGCCACTCGCGCACCAGCCAGAGGCTGCCGTTGTGGCTGATGGCCGCCCCCAGGCGCGGCACCTGGGGGTGAAGCATCCCCTGCAGCCGTCCCCAGAGCTCCAGGGCGCGTCGCTGATCGTGCTCCGGCCCGAGCTGACGGAGCACCACCGGGGCATCGGCGGCGAGCTGGTCGCAGCCGCGCCACACGGAGCCCTGGGGACCATCCCCCAGCTGCTGCTCCAGGCGGTAGCGATCGCCGATCAGCTCACCCGTGCGAGTACCGCTGGGCTGCTCGGAGTCGGATGTCATCAGCCGGCGGCCACCGCTGAGCGCTCAGGTTGCCGCAACCCGCGGCTCGCCAGCCAGTCACGGTCGTAGAGCCGCGACCGGTAGCGATCGCCGCTGTCGCAGAGCACGGTGACGATCGTGTGGCCCGGGCCCAGCCGTCGCGCCGTCTCCACCGCCGCGGCCACGTTGATGCCCACCGAACCACCCAGGAACAGTCCCTCCCGCCAGAGCAGCTCGTAGATGGTGTCCAGGGCGGCCTGATCGTCGACGCGCACGGCATCGTCGATCGGTGCCCCTTCCAGGTTGGCGGTGACGCGGCTGTTGCCGATGCCCTCGGTCACCGAGCTGCCCTCGCTGGCCAGTTCGCCCGTGGTCGCCCAGGCGTAGAGGGCACTGCCGTGGGGGTCGGCCAGCACGCAGCGCACCCGGGGGTTGCGTTCCTTGAGAAACAGCGCCACCCCGGCATAGGTGCCGCCGGTGCCGGTGGCCGCCACCCAGGCATCCACGCGGCCGCCGGTCTGCTCCCAGATCTCCAGACCGGTGGTGCTGTAGTGAGCGCGGCGGTTGGCCAGGTTGTCGAACTGGTTGGCCCACACGGCGCCGGGCGTCTCGGCAGCGATGCGGCCGGAGAGCTTCACGTAGTTGTTGGGGTCGCGGTAGGGCACGGCCGGCACCGTGCGCACCTCGGCGCCGAGGCTGCGCAGCAGGCCGATCTTCTCGGCCGACTGGGTGTCGGGAATGACGATCAGGGCCCGGTAGCCGCGGGCGTTGCAGATGTGGGTGAGGCCGATGCCGGTGTTGCCGGCGGTGCCCTCCACCACCGTGCCGCCGGGCCGCAGCCGTCCCTGCTGCTCGGCCTCCAGCAGGATGCCCAGAGCCGCCCGATCCTTCACCGAGCCACCGGGATTCATGAACTCGGCCTTGCCGAGGATCTCGCAGCCGGTGAGCTCACTGAGCAGGCGCAGCCGGATCAGCGGTGTGCGGCCCACCGCGCCGACGAACCCCTCACTGATCCCGCCCATCGTGCCTCGGCCGCGTGGCCGGATCGTAGGCAAGCTCCCTAAGGTCGGGCCTGAGCCCGGCGATGCGATGACCAGCGGCCTGCTGCAGGGGACCGATCTGGGCGGCGTGGCTCCCCGACGGGACTCCGGGCACCGGGATGCGAGGGCCGAGCGGGACGACCCCGCAGACCTCTTTGCCCGTCTGGGTGCCGTGCGCGCCCGCAGCCTGGCGCTGATCGCGCCCCTGGAGCCCGAGGACCTGTGCCTGCAGGGCATGGCCGACGCCAGCCCGCCGAAATGGCATCTGGGCCACACCACCTGGTTCTTCGAGCAGTTCGTGCTCAGACCCCAGCTGGAGGCGGGCCTGGCGCTGACCTACGACCCGGCGCCCGACAGCTGGGGATTCCTGTTCAACAGCTATTACGACGCCGTCGGTGAGCGCCATCCGCGGCCCCAGCGGGGCCTGCTGAGCCGGCCGCCGATCGCCGCGGTGCTGGCCTGGCGCCGGCGGGTCGACGCCGCCCTGGTGCAGCTGCGGGAGCTGCTGGAGCGGGACGACCCCGCCCGCGCCGCGGCGGTGCGGGCCCTGCTGGAGCTGGGTCTGCAGCACGAGCAGCAGCACCAGGAACTGCTGCTGATGGACCTGCTGGACGGCTTCAGCCGCAACCCCCTGGCGCCTGCCTACGACGCCGGCCCCGATGGCCCGGAGGCCCTCTGGGAGCGGCGGCTGGCAGAGCGCTCAGCCGCCGGCCACGGCAACCGCTGGCTGGCCTGGGCCGGCGGACTGGTGGAGATCGGTCACCCGGCCGGATCCGGGCACGCCGTGGGCCACCACGCCGGCGGCGGCTTCCACTTCGACAACGAAGCCCCGCGCCACCGGGTGTGGCTGGATCCCTTCTGCCTGGCCGCAGGGCTGGTGACCAACGGCGACTACGCGGCCTTCATCGCCGACGGCGGCTACGCGCGGCCGGAACTGTGGATGAGCGAGGGCTGGGCGGTGCGCCAGCGGCGGGGCTGGACCGCTCCGCGCTACTGGCGGGGGGAAGACGACTTCACCCTGGCCGGCCTGCGGCCGCGGCAGGCCCAGGCGCCCGTTCGCCATCTGAGCTGGTTCGAGGCCGACGCCTACGCCCGCTGGGCCGGGGCCCGGCTGCCCAGCGAGGCCGAGTGGGAGCTGGCGGCCGGCCTGCAGGCGCCGGCCGGGGGGTTGCCCGAGGCCCACGGGCTGCTGTGGCAGTGGACCGGCAGCCCCTACCGCCCCTACCCCGGCTTCCGGCCGGCCGCCGGCGCCGTGGGGGAATACAACGGCAAGTTCATGAGTTCCCAGTTCGTGCTGCGGGGCAGCGGCTTCCTCACTCCGGCGGGGCACGAGCGCCTCACCTACCGCAACTTCTTCCCGCCCGCCTGCCGCTGGATGGCAGCCGGGCTGCGGCTGGCCCGTGACGGCCGGCCGCCGCTCAGCGAACCGTTCCCGGCGCCATGAACCTCACCGCCCGCCGCCCGCGGCTGATCGACCTCCATCCCGCCCCGGCCGACATCAGCGCCCTGGTGCGGGCTGGCATGGAGCGGCGGCCCCGCCAGCTGCCCGCCTGGCTGCTCTACGACGCCGAGGGCTCCCGCCTGTTCGAGGCGATCTGTGAGCAGCCCGAGTACAGCCTCACCCGCACCGAGGTGGATCTGCTGGAGCACTCCGCAGCGGCGATCGCGGCGGAGATCGGCGAGCCGGCCCCGGTGGTGCTGGAATTCGGCGCCGGCAACGCCCGCAAGGCGGGCCCCCTGCTCCGGGCCCTGCGGCCGCCCGCCTACCTGGCCCTGGACATCAGCCGCAGCGCCCTCGAGACCACCTGCGCCCAGCTGCAGGCCGCCCATCCCGCCACCCAGGTGCTGGCGGTGTGCTGCGACTACAACGCGGAGCCCGCCCTGCCGCCCCTTCCTGAGCTGGCGGGGCGCCGCCGGCTGGGCTTCTACCCCGGCAGTTCGATCGGCAACTTCGATCCAGCCGAGGCCCGCACGCTGCTGGTCCAGTTCCGCCGTCTGCTGGGGCCGGACGGGCAGCTGCTGATCGGGATCGACCAGCCCAAGGCGGTGCGGCGCCTGGAGGCCGCCTACGACGATGCCGCCGGCGCCTCGGCGGCCTTCGCCCTCAATCTCCTGGTCCGCCTGAACCGCGATCTTGGCGGCGACTTCGACCCGGCCGGCTTCCGCTACCGGGCCCGCTGGCAGCCCCAGCACAGCCGCATCGCCATGGCGCTGGTGAGCGAGCGTCCTCAGACCGTGCGGCTGGCCGGTGGCTGCTGGAGCTTCGCCGCCGGCGAGGAGCTGATCACGGAATACAGCGTCAAGTACACGCCGGAGGCGTTTCTGCAGCTGGCCGGGGCGGCCGGCTGGCGGCCGCGGCGGCGCTGGAGCGACCCGGCCGGGGATCTGTCCCTGCATCTGCTGGGCCAGGCAGACTCAGGCTGAGCCCCGCCCATAGCCGCCATGTCGAGGGAAGCCCAGCGCCAGGCCGTGCGCGCCCTGCGCGAAGGCCTGATCAGCCAGCTGGAGGAGCTCTACGCCGCCAGCTTCGAGAAACTGGCCGGCCAGGACCTGGGTGAAGGCGGCATCGCCCGCCTCACCCAGCTGCTGCTGCGCTCCCGCGAGGCGGCGATCACTCCCCTGCAGGAGGAGATCGAGGCGCCCCTGATCACCCGCGCCCCCTCCCACGCCACCTCCCACGCCCCTGACCCCCCCGCCGAGCCATGACCGCGAGCGACTGGTTCAGTCGGTTGGAGGAGCAGCTCGAGCAGCAGCTGGAGTCATTCCTGCGCGCCAACCCCGACCAGGAGCGGCTGCTGCGCCGGCAGGAGCTGCTGGAACGGCAACAGCGCCTGCGCCGCCGCCGCATCGACCTGAAGACGAGTGCCGAGCAGATCCGAGCCGACCTGCTGCACCTGGCCGGCGAGATCGGCGAGTGGCAGCGGCGGGTGGAGCGGGCCCGCGCCGCCGGCGCCGGCGAGCTGGCGGCGCGGGCCGAACTGCACGTGGCCGAGCTGCGGGCCCGGGGTCGCGACCGCTGGCAGGCCCTGGGCGAACTGGGGGTCGCCTTTCGCCAGCTTGAGGCCGAACTCCAGGCCTCGGAGCGGCATCAGGACGGGGCCGGGACGGGAGCCGGCGGCGGCAACGGGTCCCGGGCCGAGACAACGGTCAACCTGGATCAGGCCTGGGCCGATTTCGAAGCCCAGCAGGAGCTGGAGCGGATGCGCCGCAACCATGGCTGAGCCCGGCCAGCCCCGCCACCACCCGCTCAGCGATGGGTTTCCTGCTCTCCAAGCTGCTGCCGCTGCTGCTCTACCCCCTCGGGCTGGGCCTGAGCCTGGGGTTGGCGGGATGGCTCGGACGGCGGCGTCGCTGGGGCCCGTGGCTGGGAGCCGGCGGCCTGGGGGTCATCTGGCTGTTCGCCATGCCGTTCACCAGCCGGCAGCTGATCTGGGGTCTGGAG
>JBFLKL010000039.1:0-5744 GCA_040883175.1 Synechococcaceae cyanobacterium
CGCGGCGCGGGTCGTAGCGGTAGAGCAGCCAGCGGCCGGTGTCCACCGCCAGCTTCTGGTGGGCCATCCCCTGGGCCATGTCGATGCCGTGGGCGATGCAGTGGGAGTAGGCCAGGATCAGCGAGGGGCCCGGATAGCTCTCGGCCTCGAGGAAGGCGCGGATGGTGTGCTCGTCGCGGGCGCCCATGGCCACGCTGGCCACGTAGATGTGGCCGTAGGTCATCGCCATCAGGCCCAGGTCCTTCTTGCCGGAGGGCTTGCCGGAGGCGGCGAACTTGGCCACCGCCCCCAGCGGCGTGGCCTTGGAGGCCTGGCCGCCGGTGTTGGAGTACACCTCGGTGTCGAGCACCAGGGCGTTGACGTCGCGGCCGGCGGCGAGCACATGGTCGAGGCCGCCGAAACCGATGTCGTAGGCCCAGCCGTCACCGCCCACCAGCCACACGCTCGTCTTCACCAGGGCATCGGCCAGCTCCAGCAGCTGCCGGGCCCCATCAGCAGTGCCGTCCGCCGCGCTCTCGCGCAGGGCCTGCAGGCGCTGCTTCAGAGCCGCCACCCGCTCACGCTGCTCGGCGATGCCGGCCTCATCGCTCTGATCGGCATCGCGCAGGGCGTCCACCAGGGCCGGCGGCAGCTGATCCGCCAGCCGCTGCAGCAGATCGAGCGCCATCTGGCGCTGCTGATCGAGGGCCACGCGCATGCCGTAGCCGAATTCGGCGTTGTCCTCGAACAGGGAATTGCTCCAGGCCGGGCCCCGGCCCTCGGCGTTGGCGCTCCAGGGGGTGGTGGGCAGGTTGCCGCCGTAGATCGAGCTGCAGCCGGTGGCGTTGGCGATCAGCATGCGGTCGCCGAACAGCTGGCTGGCGAGCTTGAGGTAGGGCGTTTCGCCGCAGCCGGCGCAGGCACCGGAGAACTCGAACAGCGGCTGCTGCAGCTGCTGCTGGCCGATCTTGTGCAGGTTGAGCCCGCCCCGCGGCGCTTCGGGAAGCTGCAGGAAGAAGTCCCAGTTGGCCCGGGCCTGCTCCCGCAGGGGCCGCTGCGGCGCCATGTTCAGCGCCTTGCGCCTGGGCTCGCTGCGGTCCCGCGCCGGGCACACCTCCACGCAGAGGTTGCAGCCGGTGCAGTCCTCCGCCGCCACCTGGATCGTGAACGTCCGGCCGTCGAAGGCGTGGTCACGGGCCGGGGCGGTGCGGAAGCCCTCGGGCGCGGCGCCGAAGGCCTCCGGCTCGGCCACCTTGGCGCGGATCACGGCGTGGGGACACACCATCAGGCACTTGCCGCACTGCACGCACAGATCGCTCTCCCACACCGGCACCTCGGCGGCGATGTTGCGCTTCTCCCAGCGCGAGGTGCCCACCGGCCAGGTGCCGTCGCAGGGCAGGGCGCTCACCGGCAGCCCATCGCCGCGGCGCTCCAGCATCGGCGCGATCACTTCGCGCACAAAGGCCGGCGCCGGCTCCAGGCGCTCGGCCATGGCGGGCTCGGCTGCGGCACCAGGGGCCTCGGCACCCGCCTCAGCACCAGCCGCATCGAGCTGCCGCCAGTCGAGCTCGTGCAGGTGGCCGAGGCTGGCGTCGAGGGCGGCCAGGTTCATGGCCACCACCGCCTCCCCCTTGCGCCCGTAGGTCTTGCGGATCGAGGCGCGGATGCGCTCGATCGCCTCCTCACGCGGCAGCACACCGCTCACCGCGAAGAAGCCCGCCTGCATCACCGTGTTGATGCGCGAGCCCATACCCGCCTCCCGGGCCACGCGGCTGGCATCGATCACCCACACCCGCAGCCGCCGCTCGCGGATGCGCGCGCGCAGGCTCTGCGGCAGGCGGCTCCAGCTGCCTGCCGGCTCGTAGGGGCTGTTGAGCAGGAACACCCCGCCGAGCTCGATGCCGGCCAGCAGGTCGAAGCGGCCCAGGAAGTCCCACTGGTGGCAGGCCACGAAGGTGGGCCGCTGGATCAGGTAGGTGGAGCGGATCGGCCGCGGCCCGAAGCGCAGGTGCGACACCGTGACCGAGCCGGATTTCTTCGAGTCGTAGACGAAGTAGCCCTGGGCGAACAGGTCGGTGCCCTCGCCGATGATCTTGATCGCCGCCTTGTTGGCCCCCACGGTGCCGTCGGAGCCGAGGCCGTAGAACACGGCGCGCACCTCGGCCCCCTCACCGCCCGAGCCAGCGCTGTCGGCGCCGGCCAGGGGCCGTTCGGTGACGAAGTCCTCCTCCAGCGGCAGGGAGCGGTGGGTGAGGTCGTCGTCGATGCCCACCGTGAAGTGGTTGAGCACCGCGCCGCCCACCAGGGCGCCCTTGAGGTGATCGGTCACCGCCTTCACCATCGCCGGGGTGAACTCCTTGGAGGAGAGCCCGTAGCGGCCGCCCAGCACCTTCGGCAGCGCCGCCGGCCCGGCCGTCCCGTGCACGGCGCTCCACTGCTCGGCGACGGCGGTGAGCACATCGAGATAGAGGGGTTCGCCGCTGGCGCCGGGGTCCTTGCAGCGGTCCAGCACGGCGATCGCCCGGGTGCTGGCCGGCAGGGCCTCCACCAGCAGGCGGGCGGAGAAGGGACGGAACAGACGCACCTTCAGCAGTCCCACCCGCTCGCCGGCGGCCTGCAGCACCTCCAGGGTTTCCTCGGCCGTCTCGCAGCCCGATCCCATCAGCACCAGCACCCGCTCGGCATCGGCCGGCCCCACGTAGTCGAAGGGGCGGTAGTGGCGCCCGCTCAGTTCGCCGAAGCGCTCCATGGCCTCCAGCACGTGGCCGGGAGCCGCCTCGTAGAAGCGGTTCACCGATTCCCGGGCCTGGAAGTAGACATCCGGGTTCTGGGCGGTGCCGCGGATCACCGGATGGTCGGGGCTGAGGGCCCGGGCCCGGTGGGCGCTGATCTCGGCCTCGGGGATCAGCTCCCGCAGCAGGTCGTCGCCGAGGGGATGGAGCTTCTGGATCTCGTGGGAGGTGCGGAAGCCGTCGAAGACGTGCAGGAACGGCAGCCGGCTGCGCAGGCTGGCGCGGGTGGCGATGGCGGCGACGTCGCCCGCCTCCTGCACCGAGGCCGAGCAGAGCACGGCGCAGCCCGTGCCACGGGTGGCCATCACGTCGCTGTGGTCGCCGAAGATCGACAGCCCCTGGGCCGCCAGGGAGCGGGCGGCCACGTGCAGCACCGCCGGTGTGAGCTCCCCCGCCAGCTTGTAGAGGTTGGGGATCATCAGCAGCAGCCCCTGGCTGGCCGTGAAGGTGGTGGTGAGGGAGCCGGCCTGCAGGGCGCCGTGCACGGTGCCGGCGGCCCCGGCCTCGCTCTGCAGTTCCACCACCTCGGGCACCGAGCCCCAGAGGTTGGGCCGGCCCTCGGCCGCCCAGGCGTCGGCCCATTCGCCCATCGGTGAGGCGGGGGTGATCGGGTAGATGGCGATCACCTCGTTGAGGCGGTAGGCCACCCGCGCCACGGCCTCGTTGCCGTCCACCGTGATCGTGGCGGTGGTGGTGATGGCGTCAGTGCCGGTGCTGGTCTGGGTGGCGGTCATCGGATCGGGAGGCTGTGGGCTGGCGGGTCGTCGTCGTGCACCAGGCTCAGGGCAACGCCCACATGCACCAGCACCCGGTCCCCCACCACCGCCTCCGGCAGGCAGGCCAGGCTCACCTGCTGGCGCACGCCGCCGAAATCCACCTCGGCACGGCGCCAGAGAGGATCACCCGCAGACGTCCCGGCTGCGGGAAGGCCGTCGCTGATCGCCAGGATCACGCCGGGCGTGGCCAGGCACATGGGTCCGGAAAGCGGAGGTGCGGGGAAGGTGTGGAGACGGGGAAGCCCGGGGAGACCGGGGGATGCGCGGTTCAGACGAGGCCACCCGATTTCGTTATAGGCCTGTGCTTCAGGGCTGCCCACAGCTGACCCAGGGCCAGCCCGCCGTCGTTACACGGCAGTTGCAAAGGCCACCAGGGTTCCAGGCCGGCGGCCCGCAGCCCGGCGATGCAGCCCTCCAACAGCCGGGCGTTCTGGAAGCAGCCGCCGCTGAGCGCAACCCGCGGGCAGCCGCTGCCCGCCGCCGCCCGCTCCGCCGCCGCCACCAGAGACTCCACCAGTGCGGCATGGAAACCGGCCGCCAGCGGGCCCGCTTCCTGTCCGGCCGCCCGGGCCGTCAGCAACTGGCGCAGCAGCGGTTCCCAGTCGAGCCAGCCCAGGGGGAGATCCGGGGCCGCACCCGCCGGCGCCGGCCGCAGGGGCACCAGAGGCAGCGCCGCTCCGGCCACCGCCGCCTCTGTCTCCGCTCCCTGGCCGCAGCACTCCGCCAGGCCCTCCAGCAGCAGCCCCGACTCCCCCTCGAAGCTCTGCTCCTGAACCACCCCCAGCAGGGAGGCGATGGCATCGAACAGCCGCCCCAGGGCCGAGCTGAGCGGAGCGTTGCAGCCGCTGGCCAGCGCCGCCGCCAGCAGCCGGCGCTCGTCGCCGGCAAAGGCGTCGCGGGTGGCGGCGGCTCCGGGGTGGTCGAGCAGCGCCGGATCGGCCGCCAGCAGCAGCCCCAGAGCCGCCCGCCGCGATTCACGCATCGCCCGCTCGCCGCCCGGCAGCGCCCAGGGCCGCAGGCAGGCCAGCCGCGCCGCCACGCCGCCGCGATCGAGCAGCAGCAGTTCCCCGCCCCAGAGCTGGTGGCCGGGCCCCGGGCCGTAGCCGAGCCCGTCGGCGGCCCACACCAGCAGGGGGCCATCGAGGCCGTGCTCGGCCGCCACCGCCAGGCCGTGGGCCCGGTGGTGCTGCACCAGCTGCAGGGGCAGGTCGTGGCCCCCTGCCAGCCGCTCCGCCAGGGCCCGGCTGATGTAGCCGGGGTGGGCGTCCGCCACCAGCGACGCCGGGGCCGGCTGAGGGTGTCCGCCGCCAGCGGCGCCGAGGGCACCGTCGCCGGTGCCGCACCGTTGCCACAGCTCCTCCAGCCCCGCCTCCACCGCCTGCTGCTGGCGGACTCCGGCCAGGTCGCCCTGATAGGGCGCCACCCAGATCCGACCGCCCCGGGCCAGGGCCGGGGCCGCCTTGAGGTCGCCGCCCAGGGCCAGGACGGTGCGATCCGCGGGCGGTGGCACCGGCAGCTCCAGGGCAGCGGGGGCATAGCCGCGGGCCCGGCGCAGCAGCACCGGCCGGCCGTCGATCAGCTGGGCCACCGAGTCATCGAGGGGGCGGGCGACCGGACGGTTGTGCACCAGGAAGCCATCGGCGATGGCGCCCAGCCGCTGCCGGGCCTCCCGGGGATCGATGCACAGCGGCTCGCCGCTGGGGTTGCCGCTGGTGGCCACCAGCGGGCGCCCCACCGCCGCCGCCAGCAACTGGTGCAGCGGCGAGGCGGGCAGCATCACCCCCAGGGCCGCACCGCCCGGCGCCACGGCCTCGGCCACCACCGCGGCGGCCATGGGGTCATGGCGACGGCGCAGCAGCACGATCGGGGCCGCCGGCGAGCGCAGCAGGTGCTCCTCCACCGCGCCGAGGCGCACCTCCGCCGCCACCCAGGCCGGCTCGGCCACCAGCAGGGCGAAGGGCTTGGCGGGACGCCGCTTGCGCCGCCGCAGCCGCTCCACCGCCGCCGGCTGGGTGGCATCCACCAGCAGCTGGAAGCCCCCCACCCCCTGCAGCGCCAGGATCCCACCGGCGCGCAGCAGCGCGGCCGCCGCTGCGATCGGGTCCCCGGGCGCCACCACGCCCTGGGCATCCAGCAGCTCCAGCCGCGGCCCGCAGGCGGGGCAGCCGATCGTCTCGGCGTGGAAGCGCCTGTCGGC
>JBFLKL010000003.1:0-7714 GCA_040883175.1 Synechococcaceae cyanobacterium
GCGAGCACACCTGCAAAGGTGCCGATCAGTGCCACCGGAATGGCGATCCCCGGCACCAGAGTCGACTTCCAGTCCTGCAGGAACAGGAACAGAACCAGCACCACCAGCACCACCGCATCCCGCAGGGCATTGGCCACGCCACGGATCGAGGCATTGATGAAATCAGTGGTGTCATAAATCTTCTCCGCCTTCACCCCGGGGGGCAGTGTGGCCTTGAAGTCCTCGATCACCTTCTCCACCCCTGCCGACACCTCCACGGCATTGCTGCCGCTGAGCTGGTAGATCGCCATGCCCACCGAGGGAACCCCATTGATATCGGTGGCGCCGATGTTGAAGGTTTCCCCTCCAAGGGACACGCGCCCGACATCCTTGAGGCGGATCAGCGAGCCATCCCCCATCCGCCTCAGAATCAGGTTCTCGAACTCCTCCAGCGAGCGCAGACGGCCCTGGAGTTGCACCGTAAAGGTGTAGGGCTGACCCTGAGGCGAGGGCTCTCCCCCCACCTGTCCGGCCGGCACCAGGCGGTTCTGGCTCTGCAGAGCCGTCCGCACATCGGCTGAGGTGAGGCCAACGGATGTGAGCCGACTGGGGTCCAGCCAGATTCGGTAGGCCAGTTGCCGGTTGCCGAAATAGGTGAGCGAGCCAACGCCCTTGACCCGGCGGATCGGATCGGTGAGATTCAGGTCCAGAAGTCCTGAGAGAAATTCGACGCTGTAGGGATTCCGAGGATCCTCGGACGTAAAGTTATAGACAAGAAGAATAGAATTAGAAGCTTTTTGCACATTTACACCGGTCTGCCGCACCTCCTGGGGCAGGCGCGGTTCGGCCAGCGACACGCTGTTCTGAACATTCACCTGATTGATGTCGCCATCCGTGCCACTGGCGAAGGACACGGTGATGCTGGACACACCGTCGGCGGAACTGTTGGAGGTGATGAACTCCATGTTCTGCACCCCGTTGATCTGCTGCTCCAGCACAGACGTCACACCCTCCTCCACGGAGATGGCATCCGCTCCGGGATACACCGCTCTCACAGTGACCGTGGGTGGGGCGATATCGGGCAGGTTCTCCACCGGCAGCACCGGAATGGCGATCAACCCGACGATCACGATCAGCAGGCTGCAGACCGTGGTGAGTACCGGCCTGCTGATGAAGTTGTTGGAAGGAGACATCGTTCAGGGCCTCACTTCACAAACACCGGCGTGCCATGCCGAAGCCTGATCAGGTTGCTGGTGATCACCCGCTCCCCCTGCTGCACTCCCTGGATCACCGGGTAGCGGTCACCCTGCACGGAGCCCAGCTCCACAGGGGTCTGCAGGGCATAGATGCCATCAGCGGGCAGGGCAGCCAGTTGCTCGGGGCTCAGTTGTCCGGGCTGGGCCTTGAGAGCCTCCAGGCTGCCGGGTCGGAACACGAAACTCTGCCCGGAGGTCTGCCGTACGGCGCTGAAGGGCACCGCCAGTTGCGGACGTGTCTCGAAAACAACCCGGGTGCGCAGGCGCATGCCGTTGCGCAGATCGGGCCCGGGGTTCTCGAACGGCATCGTCACCAGCAGGCCCTGGGTGTCGGCGGTCACATTGGGATCCACGAAGCTCACCCGACCGCTGGCCAGGGTGTCGCCCCCGCCGGGCGCCTCCACGAACACCTGCTGTCCGATCCGGACCCTCGAGGCATGCACAGCCGGGATGTCGACCCGCACCTGCAGGCGGTCGTTGCGGATCAGGCTGGTGAATGGGGTGCCCTCGCGGATCACATCCCCCACCTTCACCTCCAGGTCGCTGACGATGCCACTGATGGGAGCCCGCAGATCCTTGAAGGCCAGATCGGCCTCCCGGACCCGCACGGCTTCCTGGGACTGCAGGAACGACTCGCGGAAGCGATCGCGCTGAAAGGCACTGGCTGCCCCCTGGGCGGCCAGAAATTCAAAGCGCTTGAAATCAACCCGGTTCTGCTCCATGGCGGCGCGGGCTGACGCCAGTTCGGCCTGGCTCTGTTTCTGATCGAGCACCACCAGCAACTGGCCGGCCTGCACCACCTCCCCCTCACGCACGAGAATCTGTTCGATCCGTCCCCCCGCGCGAGCCGCCAGAGACACCTTGTCCAGCGCCTCCAGGGTGCCGACGGTGTTGAGCTGATCGGCAAACGGGGCGAGCTCCACCGGCATCGCCTCCACCGGCACGATGGCGGCAGGTGCGGCCTGTTCCTTCCCGCCACAGGCCACCAGAACGGGGAGTGCCCAGCTGCACAGCGCCACGGCCGAGATCCTGCGAACGAGCACGCATCACCAGCAGACGGGGCCATTGTGACGGCACACCGGTCCCCAGGCGAGGCTGATCGATCCAATCCCTGTTCCGGATCCATCGCCTGCGCTCAACCGAGCGAGGCCGTCTCGGGATCATCGCCGCCGGGGCTGCCGGACCAGCGCTCCTGCAGACCCTGAACCACTACATAGAAGGGAGGCACGACGCCAAGCGAGAGCACGGTGGCCACCAGCAGGCCGCCGAAGATCACGGTGCCCAGGGATTGCTGGCTGTTGGCACCGGCGGTGGTGGCGAGCACCAGGGGGAGGAAGCCGGCCAGGGAAGCGATGGCGGTCATCAGGATCGGGCGCAGGCGGGATTCAGCCGCGGCGATGGCGGCATCCACCGCGGAGAGGCCCTTCTCCCGTTGCTGCTGCTCGGCGAGCTCCACGATCAGGATGCCGTTCTTGGCAGCCAGGCCGATCAGCGTCACCAGACCCACCTGGGCATAGATGTTGAGGTCGATCGAGCGGAGCGCCAGGAACACCAGCGCCCCCAGCATCGCCAGGGGCACCGTCATCAGGATGATCACTGGGGTGACATAGCTCTCATACTGGGCAGAGAGCACCAGGAACACGAACAGAATGCCGAGACCGAAGACCAATACGCTGGCATTGCCCGCCGAGAGCTGCAGGGCGGCGATGCCGGTGAAGGCATAGCCGATGTTGGTGAAGTCCTGCTCCCTGAAGATTCGCTGGATCGCTTCCAGCGCCTGACCGGAACTCCTGCCTACCGCCTCAACACCCTGCACCAGGATGGTGCGGTAGAGATTGTAATGGCTGATCACCGGTGGAGCACTGGTGAGTTCAGCCTTGGCGAACTGGGAAACCTGGATCAACTCGCCATCACGGCTGCCCACGTAGTAACTGAGGATATCATCCAGCTGGCTTCGCCCACTCTCGGCAGCCTGCACGTAGATGTTGCGAACCTGACCGCCTTCATAGGTGAGCCCCGAATAGTTTCCGCCTGCGAGGATGGCGATGGTCTGCATCGCCTGCTGAAAGTCGATGTTCAGTGCTCCCATGGTGGAACGATCGACACTCAGGCCGAAGGCTGGTGAGCTGGGAATGAACTGGGTATAGAGCGACGAGAACGCATTGCTGGCCTGGCCCGCAATCAGCAGTTTCTGGGCCTGCTGATCGAGCTCCACGAAGCTGAGGGCACCGTTGCTGAGGTCGTTGAACTGGAAATAGAAGCCGGCCTGGGCGGAGAAACCCGGAATGGCCGGTGGCTGGGTGGCCGCGGCCAGGCCGGTGCTGAAGGCACCGAGTCTGGTGTTCAGGCGGGCAACAACGGCCGGCGCCCGATGCTCGCTGCCGGATCGCTCCTCAAGGGGCCGGAGACCGAAGAAAAACAGACCCTGTTCAGGACTGTTTCCATTGAAGCCGGCGCCACTGATCATGGCTGCGGAAGTCACATCCTCATCCTCGCGCAGCACAGCCGCGATCTGGTTGGCAACCTGCCGGGTCTCGCTGAGAGAGGCACCGCTCTGGAGTTGGAAGATGCCCAGGCCATAACCCTGATCTTCCTCGGGGATGAAGGCGGTGGGCAGGGCGGTGAAGGCATAGCCGGTGAGCACGATGCCGACTCCGAGAACAACCAGGACCAGTCGACGCCAGCGGACCAGCAACCTGAGCAGGCGGCTGTAGCCCCTCTCAAGCGACTGAAAGCCAGTGTTGAAGGTGTCAAACAGCCAGGCCAGTCGAAAGCCGGCCAAGCCGAACACAATCAGCCCGAAGACATAGGCGGCAGGGCCAAAGGACGCAGCGCTGAAGCGACCGAATGCCAGGCCTACGACCACGCCTCCGATGGCCCAGCCCCAGCCCCGTGGCCTGGGGGGCTTCTCAGCTCTGAGCAGAAGGGCCGCCATCATCGGCGAGAAGGTAAGGGCGTTGAAGGTTGAGATGGCGATGGAAAATGCGATCGTGAGCGCGAACTGGCGGTAGATGATTCCGATGCCTCCCGGATAGAAAGCCACAGGCACGAACACCGCCATCAGCACCAATGAGGTGGCAATGATGGCGCTGAACAGCTCCCCCATACAGGCAGTGGCAGCCTGTCGCGGACGCATGCCCTGCTCGATCTTGCTGGAGACGCCCTCGATCACCACGATGGCGTCATCCACCACCAGGCCGGTTGCCAGAACCAGCCCCAGGAGGGTGAGCTGGTTGATGGAGAAGCCGAAAACCTGGATGAAGGCGAATGTGCCCACCAGCGAGATGGGGATGGCCAGACTGGGCACCACCGTGGCGCGCCAGTTCTGCAGGAAGAGGAAGAGAATGACAAGCACCAGCACGATCGCCAGCCCGAGGGCATCCACCACACCGCTGACGGCCGATTGGATGAACTGACCGACGTTGTAGATCGGAGTGAGAATGACGCCTGGAGGCAACTGCTGGGAGAACTCCTGCATCAGGGAGACCACAGCCTCGGACACCTGGAGGGCATTGCTCTCGGGTGTCTGATAGACCCCGATGGTGATGGCGGGGTAGCCATTGATGTCAACAGCTTCGGTGGAAAAGGTGTTGAATCCATAGGTGGCCTGCCCCACATCCTGAAGACGCAGCAGGTTGCCCTGGGGCGTGCGACCGATCACCAACTGATTGAACTGGTCGATCGAAATCAGGTTGCCGTTGTCCTCCACCAGAATCGGGTAGGTGAACATCTGATCGCCGCCGGCCGGAGGCCCCCCCACCAGTCCCCCCACCGCCACGGTGTTCTGGCTGCCCACCGCCGTCACCACCTGGTCAGCGGTGATGCGGTTGGCGGCCAGTTTCACCGGATCCACGAACAGCCAGAAGGCCGGTTGACTGCCCCCATACAGGGCGACCTGAGCCACCCCTGGAATCCGACCAAGCTGGTAGTAGAGCTGCTGGTAGATCAGGCCATTGAGATAGGCTGCATCGAACTGGCCCTCGCTGGACGACACCTGATAGGCCAGCAGAATTGAAGGGTTGGTCTGCTTCACCGACACACCGGTGCTGCTCACCTGCGCCGGCAGCTGAGGCATCGCAAGCGACACCCGGTTCTGCACATTCACCTGATCGATGTTGATGTCCGTGTCCTTGTTGAAGAACACGTTCACCGTGCTGGATCCGGTGCTGGTGGTGAGCGAGGAGATATAGCCGGCCCCGGGCACACCGTTGATCTGCTGCTCCAGCACATTGGTCACGGCCTGCTCCGTCACCAGGGAGTTGGCGCCGCCGTAGGTGGCGCTCACCTGGATCTGGGGCGGTGCGATGTTGGGCAGGTTCTCAATCGGCAGGGCGGGAATGCTGATCAGGCCCACCAGCACGATCAGGATGCTGCACACGGTCGTGAGCACCGGCCGCTTGATGAAGTTGTCGGAGAGCGACATCGCGGGCGACCCCTAGTCCTGCAACCCGCCGGCTGGCGGCGGATCAGCAGTGGGACCGTTGCTGATGCGCACCGGCATGCCAGAGCGCAGCAAGGCGGTGTTGCTCACCACCACCCGGTCTCCGGCCTGCAGACCGGAGAGGAGTGGATAGCGGTTGCCCTCCAGACGCCCCACCTGCACGGGGGCCTGAACCACCACGGTGGTGGTGGGAGGCAGGGCCTCGAGTTTCTGCTTCTGAGCTTCAGGCACCTGGGTGGACTCCCTGATCCTGGGCAGCACCCGGGCCAGGGGCACCACGCGATACACGAAGGGCTGCTGCGCCTGCATCTGCACCGCCTGCACCGGCACCGACAGCTGGCGGCTACGGCCGGTGATGATGCGGCTCTTCACGAACATGCCCGCCTTGAGCTCGCCGGTGGGATTGGCGAACTCGGCCTTCACCAGCACACTGTTGGGCGACTGCTGGCCGTCCCTGATGCCGAAGTAGGGGGAGATGAACACCACCCGGCCACTGCCGCCGATCGGCGGTGTGGTCTGGGTCTGCAGCTCCACCCTCTGGCCCAAGGCCACCTGACGCGCCTGGGTGGCAGGCACGTCCATCAGGGTGTACAGGCTGGTGTTGTCAACGATGCCGGTGATCACCTGGCCAGCGCGCACCACATCCCCCAGCTGCACCGATGAGAGGTTGCCGATCAGCCCGCTGATCGGGGCCCGCACCACCTTGTAGGCGAGGTTGGCCTCAGCAACCCGGGCCTGATCCCGGCTGGTGATCGCCTGCGTCACATAGAAGTCGCGTTCGCGGGCCGACACGGCGCCCCGCTCCTCGAGGAACGTGAAGCGTTCGGCGTTCACCCCATCCCGTCGGGCCTCGGCGCGGGCAGCATCGAGAGTGGCGCGCTGCTGAGCGTTGTCGAGCACCAGGATGGGCTGACCGGCCTCCACCCGCTGCCCCTGCTGCACCAGGATCTGCACCACCCGGCCCTCCACCTGGGGGCGCAGGGCCACATCGCTGGTGGTGGAGAGCTGGCTCACCAGCTCAATCGCAGGGCTGAACTCGGCATCACCGATCTGCTCCACCCGCACCGCAGGGGGCTGACGGGCCTCCGGCACGCGTCTGGCGCAGCCTGATGCGGTCAGGGCCGCGGCTGCCACAGCCACAGCCAGCACCGGCGGGGGAGAAGACGAACGCATGCCGGTGGGCTCCGTTTCCGGCAAGTTACCGAAGCTTTCTCTGCGGCCCAACCGGCCTGTCACGGGACTCAAGTGGCCGGTAGGCGGGAAGATGGGTTGACGTGAGCGACCTCTTCTCCCACCAGCGGGCCGAGCGCCTGCGCCGGCTGGCCCCCCTGGCCGACCGGCTGCGGCCGCGCACCCTGGACGAGTTCGTGGGCCAGGAGGCGATCCTCGGGCCCGGCCGGCTGCTGCGGCGGGCCATCACCGCCGACAGGGTGGGCAACCTGATCCTGCACGGCCCGCCAGGGGTGGGCAAGACCACCCTGGCGCGGATCATCGCCGGCACCACCCGGGCTCACTTCAGCAGCCTCAACGCCGTGCTGGCTGGGGTGAAGGACCTGCGCGCCGAGGTGGAGGCGGCCCGCCAGCGGCTCGAACTTCACGGTCTGCGCACCACCCTGTTCATCGATGAGGTGCACCGCTTCAACACCGCCCAGCAGGACGCCCTGCTGCCCTGGGTTGAGAACGGCACCGTGAACCTGATCGGGGCCACCACCGAGAACCCCTTCTTCGAGGTGAACAAGGCGCTGGTGAGCCGCTCGCGCCTGTTCCGGATGCAGCCCCTCGAACCCCACCACCTGCACCAGCTGCTGGAACGGGCCCTGGCCGATGCCGAGAGGGGCTACGGCGAGCGGGCCGTGAGGATCAGCACGGAGGCCGCTGCCCACCTGGTGGACGTCGCAGGCGGCGATGCCCGCAGCCTGCTCAACGCCCTGGAGCTGGCGGTGGAGACGACGGAGCCCGATGGCCAAAGCACCATCACGATCGATCTGGCGATCGCCGAGGAGTCGATCCAGCAGCGGGCGGTGCTCTACGACAAGCA
>JBFLKL010000278.1:0-3599 GCA_040883175.1 Synechococcaceae cyanobacterium
AAGAACCGCTGCAAGGTGAATGGTCTGGCTGCACTGACGAATCTGTTCCTGGCGCGGCGTCAGTTGCTTGCGACACAGTGATCAGGGGTATGGTGTGCCCAAATCAGGCCATTCACGGGTGCAAGGCAGCGAAAAGGGGCATAAGATCACCTTGATTGGGCACAGATCAATCCCTGAGAACAGCCTGAGGAGGAATCCAGCGATGTCTGGTCCCAGGAGCCGTTCAAGCCCTTGTTGCTCAGAGTTTCCCTCACACCCCCTTGTCAGCTGAACTGGTGGGACTAGGCACCTAAGCACCCTCACCATCGGTCGCCTCTTGCAGTGCGGCTGCCCTGCGGCACTCAGCCTGCTGGCTCGCCACCAGGCTGTGATGCAATCGCTCCCCCATCGCAGTGGCCAGTGGCCCGCAGGAGGCGAATGCCTCACTGGCGACCTCCAGGCTGACGGGCAGGCGCGCTGGTGGCTCGGCCATCAGGGATGGATCTCCCACTACAGGAGCAGGCAGGGCACGTGGTTGTCCCAGGGCCTCCTCGATGAGAGCCAGGACTGATCCACAGAGCAGATAGGGATTGGCCGAAAGATCGGCCACCTTCATCTCCAGGTGGGCCGGCGCTGCGTCAGCGGCGGCCGGGATCAGCCGGAGTGCTGCTTCCCGGTTCTCCACCCCCCACGCCTGGAACGGGGCCGACCAGTGTCCCGGCTTGAGGCGGTCGTAGCTGATGGCCAGGGGGCAGCTGATGGCCAGCAGAGCAGGCAGGTGGTGGAGCAGGCTGCCGATCAGCCCCTCACCCGCGGACGGGAGGCCCGCCGCACCATGGCCGCCCTCCAGCAGGGGCGCACCCTGGCGGTGAACACTGAGATGAAGATGGCCGCCATTGCCCACCTGAGCCGGATCCGGTAGTGGACTGAACGTCGCCAGCCAGCCAAACCGGCTGGTGATCCGCTGAATCAGCAGGCGGGCCGCTACATGCCGGTCGGCGGCGGTGAGGGGATCGGCGGCTGCCAGCGACAGTTCGAACTGGCCTGGCCCGTACTCAGGATGGATTTGGAGCCACGGCAGACCGGCGGCATCGAGAGCGGCGGTGAGTGCGGCGACATAGTCGAATCCGCTCATGAGTCGATCAGCTCCATAGGGGCCGCCGGCGAGCGCCGGTGCCGGTGAGCGACCGGCTTCGGAGCTGCCCACCACCCACTCGATCTCAAAGCCCATGGACACCTCCACACTCGCCGCCTTCAGGCGTGTCTGCTGGCGGCGGCAGAACCCCCGCTGATCCAGGGGGTAGAGCAAGCCATTCCGGCACCAGCGATCCCCCGGGGCCCAGGCCCAGCCTGTCTCACTTTCGATGGGCAGAAGGGCACGGAGGTCTGGGACCAGACGCAGGTCGCCATCGGGCACCGCCTGGGGATGGGCCGGATCCGGCACCCCATCCACCCGCCAGGCGTCGGAGACGGGCGAGAAGCCCACCCCGTCACGGGCCACGGCCGCCAGCCGCTCGATCGGCACCACCTTCACCAGGGTGCTGCCGGCGTGGTTCACCCAGGTGATGGCAACCCGCCGCACCCCCTCGTCCTGCAGCCGCGGCTGCAGTTGGGCGGCCAGCTGGGCCGCCTCCAGCCGCTCCGGTTCAAAGCGCCGGGTGCCAATCAGATCCCTTGCCATCCAACGCCGCAGCCGCTCTCGTCAGGATGGCTGCCCACAGCGGCGCACGCCTCCACAGCCGTTGTCGACGTGCCCACAACCAGCGATGAGCTTCCCCTCCTGCCGGAAACAACTGCCTCGCGAGCGCACCGCCCTGCTGCTGGTGGATCTTCAGAACGGCACCTGCGGGCGTAACCAGGCCTCCCTGCGCCCGGAGTTCCACCGTCACTTCAGGGAGGCCACCCTGCCTCGACTCGAGAAGCTCCTACAGGCAAGCCGAGACGCTGGGCTGGAGGTGATCCATACCGTGATCGCCAACCTCACCTCCGATGGCCGCGACCGCTGCCTGGACTACAAGCGCTGCGGTATGGGGTTCCCACCCGATTCCCCTGACGCTCGGGTGATCGCGGAGCTGGCTCCACGTGGTGATGAACTGGTGCTGCCCAAGAGTTCGTCGTCACCCTTCAGCTCCACCACCCTCGACTACCTGCTGCGCAACATCGGCATCGACGTGCTTGTGGTGGCCGGTTTGCTCACGGACCAGTGCATCGACCACACCGTGAAAGATGCCGCGGATCGTGGGTATGAGGTGGTGTGCATCCACGATGCCTGCCAGGCAGAATCGCCCGGGCGGCACCAGGCCGCCCTGAGTTGCTTCAGCGGCTACTGCCGGCAGATCTCCGTGCAGGAATTCTGCGACCTGCGGATCACCCCACGTCCCCACAACGACACAGCCGGATGATCCCGGGGAGCGCCGGTTCGACCACCCAGCGTGGCCTGGCCAGGCAGAAGCCATCCTCACCGCAAACCTCTGCGGCCGACCGCCCATGATCCAGACCCTGCCATCGCCCTGGGGGAACCCCACCTTGGATCCCTCGCGCCGAGGAACCAGAGCGCGAATTGGACTTGACGTCGATGTGACGGATTGCAAGGTCCGACAGAAAGTGAGCTTGACCTACTCTCAGTTCAGCAGTGGCCGGATTCTGTTGACCCCGATCTGCAGGGCATTGGCGCCCCACACCACCCCCTGCAGCATCAGCAGCCCCTGCAGCCAGCCGATCGAGACGCTGATCGGCCACAGCAGCCGGACCTGAGCCAGCCGGAGCAGGCTGAACACCAGACCGACCAGAACGGCAAGCCCCTTGGTGCTCAGCAGCACAACCGTCACCTCGCAGGCCAGCTGGCCCGCCAGAAGCAAGAGGAAGGGATCAAGCACTGCTGGAACGGCACGGATCCGGGGACGGATCAGCCGCGCCGCAAGAGGCAGAAGCGCACCCAGCAGGGCAACCGCGAGAACATAGGCACGGGACAGGGGGGCCTCCTCCATCACGGCCATGAAGGACTGACTCAGAGAGTCCAGCAGACCTGATGCGGCAGAGGCACCAAAAAGCAGAAGCAGCACCCCGTCGATCCAGAGGACACCGCGGCGGTGAGTCAGCGAGAGCAGGTCCATCGATGGTGAGCCAGTCGCCGGATTCTGGCTTCTGCCGCTTTGCCAGCTCAGCCTGGCACCAGGGATAGGGGTTACAGGCATAAATTTATTTTACGAATCTCTCCTCTGGTGAGGACGTCACAGGCATCCATCTGGCGACAATGGCACGCTTGAAAGTGGAAACGACCTTCAGGAGGACATCCTGTGGTTCAGCGGAGCGTGCAACAGCGAACGAATGAGACCACTAGCAGTCTGCTGGCCTCTGGATACACCACTACAGTCCTTGGGATCGCGGGGCTCTCGCTCATTGTCTGTGTGTCCCTGCTCATGACGGTGCAGGCAATCAGCGATCTCGACCAGGGGAACCCGTACGGTGCTGATCCTGTGACGTCCATGCGGGCACTGAAGCTCTGAGGCGACGAACCGCACTTTCATCGTCATTCGGCGGGGATCAAGTCCCGGCACCTTGACCGCCGTCTGTGACCGCCCCCACCAACCAATTGCGGGCCTTGCAAGAGGGAGTTGGTC
>JBFLKL010000040.1:0-28665 GCA_040883175.1 Synechococcaceae cyanobacterium
CAGCTCCTGCACCTGTCGTCCCAGCGTGATCTCCTGCTCATGGGACAGCAGCGGCACCCGGCCGATGTCGCGCAGGTAGCTGCGCACCAGGTCGCCGCCACCCGGCTGGGGAGCCTCACCGACGGCAACGCGGGGGCCGACCTGAGCGACAGCTCGGTTGCCGGCCGGCAGGCCAGTGGGGACGGCTGCGGAGCGAGGAGCCATGGCGTTCGTGAATTACGAAACGTTCTTGTTTCGCAAACCTACCACCCTTGGCCCGGCCGGCCCCTGTCCTGGCGAGGATGAATCGATGCCAGCCGAACGGCTCCAGAAGCTGATCGCCGCCGCCGGACTCTGCTCCCGCCGCCGCGCCGAAACCCTGCTCAGCCAGGGTCGCGTGCGTGTCAACGGTCGCCTGGCCAGCCTCGGCGAACGGGCCGATCCAGCCAGCGACGCGATCACGGTGGACGGTCGGCCCCTGCGGCCGGCGGCCGAACCGCTGCTGCTGCTGCTCAACAAGCCCGCCGGCGTGCTCTGCAGCTGCAGCGACCCCCGAGGCCGCTGCACCGTGCTCGACCTGCTGCCCCGGCAGCTGCGCCAGGGCCGGGGGCTGCATCCGGTGGGCCGACTGGACAGCGACAGCCGCGGCGCCCTGCTGCTCACCAACCGTGGCGACCTCACCCTGCGCCTCACCCACCCCCGCTACGGCCACCGCAAGACCTACCGGGTGTGGGTGCAGGGCATTCCGGATCCGGCCACCCTGGAGCGCTGGGCGGAGGGAGTGCCCCTGGAGGAGGGCCCCAGCCAGCCGGTGCAGGTGCGGCGGTTGCGGCAGCAGGCCGATCGCTGCCTTCTGGAACTGGTGATGGGCGAGGGCCGCAACCGCCAGATCCGACGCACCGCCGCCCTGCTCGGCCATCCCGTGCTGGATCTGCAGCGGCTGGCGATCGGGCCGGTGCAGCTCGGCGAGCTGAACGAGGGGCGGTGGCGCCACCTCGATCGCCGAGAATGGGAGACCCTGGCCCATGAGCACTGAGCCGCTTCCCCGCCACCCTGCGCGTGCGTCTCGGCCGCCTCTGGAGATGGCGCTCGGGCGCCGCTGCCCCCCAGCCGGCGGTCACGCCTGTGGATCCGCTGCTGGCGGCCGGCCTGCAGCTGCGCCAACGCCGTGAACAGCGCCAGCTGAGCCTGCGCCAGCTGGCCGACGAAACCCGGATCAGCACCGCCGTGCTGGAAGCGCTGGAGCGGGGCTGGCGCGATCGGCTTCCCGAGCCCACCTACCTGCGGACCATGCTGCCGCTGATCGAGCGGCACCTGGAGCTGGAGCCCGGCAGTCTGGAGGCGGTGCTGCCCCGGGGCGGCGGCGAGCGCAGTGCGCAGGGCCGCTCCCAGGGCGGGCTGCTCCAGCGGTTCACGCCAGGCTCGATCGATGTGTTCACCACCTGGCAGGGCACCGTGCTCTACGGACTGCTCACCCTGGCGGTGATCTACGCGCTCAACCTCCAGCAGCAGCGGCTGGCGGCGGCCGGCCTGCTGGCGGTGACGCCGATACCGCCCCGTTCCGCCAGCGGCGCCGACCCGTGCTCCGCCATCCCCGGGGGCCGGAGCACGGCCGCGGCCGAGCAGGCGTTGCTGGGGGCCTATCCGGAACTGCGGCCCCTGGAGCAGGCCGCCGAGGGTCAGGCCCTGCGGCTGTGGCGGGAGGCCAGCTCGCCGTAGCCCTTGAGCGCGCCGTCAAGCTCCTCCAGGGGGCGGTTCAGCCGCCAGGTCCAGTTGTCGCCGAGGGTGCCGGGGGTGTTGAAGCGGGCCTCATCACCCAGCTCCAGCAGGTCCTGGAGGGGCACCACCACCAGCTCGGCCGGGGTGCGCAGGGCCAGCTCCAGCAGCTGCCAGCCCGGTGCCGTCACCGCAGCCCCCAGCAGCGCTTCCACCCGCTGACGCACCTCATGATCGAGTCCCCACCACCAGCCGATGGCTGTGGCGTTGTCGTGGGTGCCGGTGTACACCACCCAGCCGGAGCCGTGGATGTTGGCCGGCAGGTAGGGGTTGTCGGGGTTGCCGTCGAAGGCGAACTGGAGGATCTTCATCCCCGGCAGGCGGTGGCGATCGCGCAGTGCCTCCACCGCCGGGGTGATCACGCCCAGGTCTTCGGCCACCAGCGGCAGCCGGCCACCCAGCAGCCCGCCGCGCAGGGCCAGCCGCAGCCACAGGGCGGCGAGCAGCAGATTGCCGGGAGAGGAACGCCAGCAGCCGGCCTGGGCCGTGTCGGCCTGCCCGGGCACGCTCCAGTAGGCCTCCAGGGCACGGAAGTGGTCGAGGCGCAGCAGATCGAACAGCTCCAGCTGGCGCTGCAGCCGGCCCATCCACCAGCTGAACCCCGTGACCAGGTGGCGGCGCCAGCGGTACACCGGCGTGCCCCACAGCTGCCCGGTGGAGGAGAAATAGTCGGGCGGCACGCCGCTCTGCTCCTGCAGGCCGCCGTCGGCCGCGAGGGAGAACAGCTGGGGATGGCTCCAGACATCGGCGCTGTCGTGGGCCACGTAGAAGGGCAGATCGCCGAACAGGCTCACCCCCTCCCGGGCGGCATGGCGGCGCAGGGCCTGCCATTCCTGCTGCAGCAGCCACTGCAGCAGGGTTTCGGCCAGCAGCTGCTGGCGGTGCTCGCGATCGAAACGCCGCAGGGCCCCGGGCCGCCGCAGGGCCAGAGGCTCGGGCCACTGCCACCAGGGCCGACCGGCCTGCTGACGCCGCAGCACCATGAAGCGGCAGTGATCCCGCAGCCAGAACCCTTCCCGTCGGCACCAGCGCCGCAGGGCCCGGTGGCGCTCCCGCGACTGACGGGGCCAGTGCGCCGCCAGCGCCTGGCCGAGGGCCTGGGCACGGCGGTCCTGGAGGGCCGGATCGAGCCGCTCCCCCATGGGCTGCGGCAGCCCGTCGATGTCGGCAGGATCCAGAAAGCCCTGCTCCAGCAGCCGCTGGCGATCCAGCAGCCAGGGGTTGAGAGCCGAGCCGCTGGGGGAGCTGTAGGGCGAACCGGTGGCGTCGGGCGGCGCCAGGGGCAGCAGCTGCCACACACCGATCCCGTGGCGGCCCAGCAGCGAGAGCCACGCATGGGCCTCGCGTCCCAGGGTGCCGCAGCCACCGGGACCCGGCAGGGCCGTGGGGTGCAGCAGGACGCCGGCGCGGCCGCTCACGCTTCGGGCAGCCGGTAGCGGCTCACGATCCTGCTGGCGAAGGCGGGAATGTGGGCCTCGGCCTTCTCGGGATGGTGGCGCCGCACCCACAGAGCGTTGCGGGTGAAGTGGGAGTCGATCGAGAAGCGGCCGTACTCCAGGCCCTTCGGTCCGAAGCGCTCCACCACCAGGCCGATCAGGCGTGCCAGCCAGAGCGGCAGCTTCAGGGCCTTGTCGTAGGCCTCGATGCCCTGCTGCACCGCCGCGCGGCGATCGCCGCTGGAAGTCACCGGCGCCGTCTCCAGCTCGCTCTCCACCAGATCCAGCAGCTTCTGCCCCCTGGGGTTGCGCACCGTGATCCACTGGTGACCGAAGGTGGCGCCCATGTAGCCCACCACCAGATCGGCGCCGGCGTTGGTGTAGTCGAAGCAGCTCAGACAGCTCGGGGCGAACACCTCCTTGAGCTTCGGCGTGTCCAGACCGAAGAAGGGCACCGTCTCGGTGCGGCCGTCACTGTGGCGGAAGTGGATGCGGAAGTCCTGCATGAACTCGTAGTGCACCACGGTCTCAGGGGAACTCACGGTGCTCTCCAGGAAGGTCTGCAGGCCCTCGCGGCTGACGTTGTCGACACAGGGAAGGCCCAGCACGTAGAGCTCCTCGAGGGGCAGGGTGGGCTGCACGGCTCGCAGGGCCTGGATCTGGCAGCCCACGCCAATGGCCAGCAGCCGCCGGATGCCGCTGCCCGGCAGCTGCTCGAGCACCTCCAGGTTGGGGGAGAGGGTGGGTTTGTTCACCCGGGCGCTGAGCACCTCCTCGGGGGTGCGCGCCAGACGCGGCACGGGGGTGAAGCGATCCGTCTCGCTCTGGCCGACGCACAGCACCGCATCCACCAGGCCGGCCTGCAGGGCGCGCACGCCGATGCGGCTGACGATCCCTGTCCACTGAGCCCCCTCCAGCGGCTGACGCAGCCGCGCCATCAGCATGCGCTGGTGCACGCCGAAGTAGAGCTCCTCCTCGTTGTCGAGATCGCGGCTGCGACCGTGGGCCCCACGCTCCATCGCCTCGAAACGCTGGGTGAGGAAGGCGCAGCTCTGCTTGACATAGGCCACCCAGCGACTGTCACACAGGCCGCACTGGCTGCAGAGGTCCTTGGCCGGATAGACACTGCCCTTGGCCAGGGGCCGGGCCTTCTCATGGGGAGCCGGCACGGGCGGGCTGAACACTGCGCAACAACCTATCGGCTGCGCTGATCGAGAGGGGCGCGGCGAACGGCTGAGTCAGAGTGGATCGCCGCCGAGCCCTGCGCTTCCGCCACGATGCCTCCCCGCATGCCCGCCGTCCGCAACCGCAGGCGAGGCCCCGGCAAACCGCGGCAGTGGGGGCGACTGCTTCAGCGTGGGGTCGCAGCCGGCGTCGGGGTGTTCGTGGGCGTCTCCCTGCTGAACCTGATCTGGCCCCAATCCGAACCCACCGGCATCAGCAGCGAGCCGGAGAGCGTCAGCGAACTGGCCAATCTCCCCAACCGGCCGATCACGCTGCTGGTGATCGGCGTCGACGCTGACCAGCTCAACGCCCCCAGCAACGAGGCGGCGCCGGCGGGGCCCGCCAACGCCGACGCCCTGCTGCTGGTGCGCGTCAACCCCGAGGGTCCTCTGCAGGTGCTGCCACTGCCCACCAGCCTGGCCGTGCAGCTGCCGGGCGAGGAGCGGCCCCAGTCGCTCGCGAGCCTGTATCGCAGCGGTGGTGTGGCGCTGACGGCCGATGCGGTGCGAGAACTGGTGGAACTGCCGGCGGGCCGGCCCGACCGCTACCTCGTGGTCAGCCGCGGCGCCCTGCGGACTCTGGTGGAGGGGCTGGGCACGGTGGAGGTCAACCCTCAGCGCACCATGCGCTACAGCGACAAGACCCAGAAGCTGGAGATCGACCTCCAGGCCGGCCTCCAGCGTCTCAGCCCGCTGCAGGTGGAGCACCTGGCCCGCTGGCGGGACCCCGCCCGCCCCCTGGAAAGCCGGCTGGAGAACCACCAGCAGGTGGTGGAGAGCCTGCACCGTGAGCTGCGTCTGCAGGGCATGAGCACCAACCTGCCGGCGCTGCTGAACCAGTTGCGGGGACAGGTGAACACCAACCTGAGCCAGGGTGAAGTGCTGAGCCTGATGGCGGCAGCCCTCAGGCCTGACACCAGGGTGAGTTTCACCCCCCTTCCCCTGGAGCCGCCCCGCCGGAGCGAGGCGGCCAAGGCCACGGGCCTGCGGGAACGGGCGGGCCAGCTGCCGAAACCCTTCTGGCCGGAAGCGGGGGCCGGCGACGGACAGGCGAGCGCCACGGCCCCCTGAGGGCCGGCTCAGCCGGCCTGCAGCTGCCGCCAGCGCAGCGCCAGGGCCTGGCGCAGGGTCCAGGGGTCTGCAGGGTTGGCCTGCCAAGGTCCGGTGCCGGGCTGCTCCCACTCCACCTGCAGACCCCCCAGCCATGGCAGGGCGTCGAGGCGCCGGCGGCCGGCCTGCCAGCGCCCACCCCACTGCAGCAGGCCGACACAGGGCACCTGCCAGCGCTCCAGCAGCGCCATGGTGGCGGCGGGCAGGCCGCTGTCGAGCTGCCTGGCGCTCACCACCAACAGCACCGGCTGGCGCCAGGCCCCCAGGGCCTCGGCCCAGTGACCGCCCGCAGGCAGGCCATGGCCTGGATCCATCGGCAGCGGCACCAGCCGCGGCAGCGAGACATCAGCCCCCGCGGCAAGCCCGGCCAGGGCGGCCTGGGGATCCTGAGGGTCCAGGGGCGGCGCCAACGGCAGGTCGAGGGCATCGGCGAGCGGCGGGGCGACCTGGCGCAGGCGGGCCGTCACCTTGGCGGGCCTGCCGGCGGCGAGGAGCACCAGGAAGGGGGACAACGGAGTCAAGGAGGTGCCGGGAAGCGTCATGGATGTTTGCAATGGCCGCACCGCCTCGCTTCTACCATCAGGATTCCGCTGTCGCGTTCGCGCCCGCCGTGACCAGTTTCCTCACAGCCGATCGGCTGGCACAGGCAAACCAGGCGGCGGAGTCGAACCACGACACCCGGCGGCTGCGCCTGTTCAGCGGCACCGCCAACCAGGAGCTGGCGCGTGAGATCGGCGGCTATCTGGGAGTGCCCGACGGTCCGCGGGTGATCAAGCGCTTCGCCGACGGCGAGACCTACGTGCAGATCCAGGAGTCGATCCGGGGCTGCGATGTCTTTCTGGTGCAGCCCACCTGCGTGCCGGTGAACGATCATCTGATGGAGCTGCTGATCATGGTGGACGCCTGCAAGCGGGCCTCGGCCCGGCAGGTCACCGCCGTGATCCCCTACTACGGCTACGCCCGGGCCGACCGCAAGACCGCCGGCCGCGAATCGATCACCGCCAAGCTGGTGGCCAACCTGCTCACCATCAGCGGTGTGGACCGGGTGCTGGCCATGGACCTGCATTCCTCCCAGATCCAGGGTTATTTCGACATCCCCTGTGACCACATCTACGGTTCACCCGTGCTGGTGGACTACCTCAAGACCCGCGAGCTGGAGGAGTTGGTGGTGGTGTCCCCTGATGTGGGCGGCGTTGCCCGGGCCCGGGCCTTCGCCAAGCAGATGAACGACGCGCCGCTGGCGATCATCGACAAGCGCCGGGCGGCCCACAACGTGGCCGAGAGCCTCACGGTGATCGGCGATGTGGCCGGCAAGACAGCTGTGCTCATCGACGACATGATCGACACCGGCGGCACCATCTGTCAGGGGGCGCGGCTGCTGCGCCGCAGCGGCGCGGCCAGGGTGCTCTGCTGCGCCACCCACGCCGTGTTCTCGCCGCCCGCTGCCGAGCGCCTGTCGGAGCCGGGGCTGTTCGAGGAGGTGGTGGTGACCAACTCCATTCCCCTGCCCGCCGAGCGACGCTTCCCACAGCTGCGGGTGCTGTCGGTGGCCAACATGCTCGGCGAGGCGATCTGGCGGATTCACGAGGAGAGCTCGGTGAGCTCGATGTTCCGCTGAGACCCACCACCATGCGATCCCGGATCCGGCGGCTGCTGGCCGCGACGCTGACCGCGGCGGCCCTGACCCCTGGGCTCGTTCCGGCTCCGGCGAGCGCCCAGGGCCGGGACGCGTCCCGTGACCAGGTGCGCGTGCGAGCGGCCTCGCGCATCGGCGTGTGGCTCACCAACAGCCCCAGCCCCCTCTACTACCAGCCCGCGCGAATCGATCGGGCGGTGCAGGAGCTGGCGGCGGCAGGCTTCACCACCCTCTACCCCAACGTCTGGAGCCGGGGCACCACCTTCCACCGCAGCCGCTGGGCCCCGATGGAGCCGGCGCTCGAGAAGGCCAACCCCGGCTTTGATCCCATCTGCCACATGACCCGCGCCGCCCAGCGCCGCGGCATGGAGGTGTTCCCCTGGTTCGAATACGGCCTGATGGAACCGGCCACCGCCGAGGTGGTGAAGCGCCAGCCTGAGTGGGTGCTGCAGCGACGCGACGGCAGCACCGCCTATCCGATGCACGGCACCACGATGGTGTGGCTGAATCCGGCCCACCCGGGGGTACGGGAGCGCTTCATCGGCCTGATCACCGAGATCGTGCAGCGCTGCGGGGTGGATGGCATCCAGCTCGACGACCACTTCGCCTGGCCGGTGGAACTGGGCTACGACCCCTTCACCCGCCAGCTCTACCGCCAGGCCACCGGCCAGGAGCCCCCGGCGAACCACACCGACCGGTTCTGGATGCGCTGGCGGCGCCAGCAGCTGACAGAACTGCTGCGCGAACTGCGCACCGCCCTGCGCGACCTGGACGAGCAGGCACGCAAGACCGGCAAGGGCAAGGGCCACCCCACCTGGATCAGCCTGTCACCCGGGCCATTCCGGTTCGCCTACAACCGCTGGCTGCAGGACTGGGAACTGTGGACCGTGGGCAGCCTGGTGGACGACCTTGTGGTGCAGAACTACGCCTACTCGGTGCAGGGTTTCGCCAAGGACCTCAACCAGCCGGCACTGGTGAAGGCCGGCGAATGGGGGATGCCGGTGGAGATCGGCATCCTGGCCGGTTTCGGAGGCCGCACCACCGACATGACCACCCTGGCGGAGAAGGTGCGCCTGGCCAAGAACCGTGGCCATGGGGTGATTTATTTCTATTGGGAGGGGCTCTGGGGTGAGCATGCCGGCAGGGAGGGTCCTGTCTTCCGCCAGCGCGCCTTCACCGATCTTCACCGCAGTGTGCAGCGCAGCAGCCCCGCCTCCGGTCGCCGCTAGGAGGCCAGGCACTGTTCCACCACTTCGCGGCAGTTGGTGGAGAGCTCGGCGGCGGCCAGCTGCTCGAGGGCTTCGCGCAGGCGGGCCTGGCGGGCGGGGCCGTAGCTCTGCCAGCGGCTGAACGCCTTGGCGAGTCGGGAGGCGGTGATCGGGTTGCGGCGGTCGAGGAGCGCGATCTGGGCGGCCAGGAAGCGGTAACCACTGCCGTCGGCGGCGTGGAACACCGGCGCATTGCCGGCCAGGCCCCCCAGCACCGCCCGCACCGAATTGGGAGCGCAGGGGTCGTAGCGGGGGTGCTCCAGCAGCCTCGCCACCCGCTCCAGACCATCGCGGAAGGGTGCCGAGGCCTCGAGCGCGAACCAGGCGTCCAGGATCACCGGCCGCTGCTGCCAGCGCCGGTAGAAGGCGTCCATCGCCTCCTGCCGCTGCGGGATCGGATAGCACTGCAACGCCTGCAGGCCCGCCCTGGCCAGCGTCATCGAGGGGCCCTCCACGGCATCGCGGGCGGCGGCGATCACCACGCCGTCACAGGCGGCCACGCGCCAGCGCCAGATCGCCGCGGCGAGGCTGCGGGCCCCGCTGCCCTCCGGCCAGGCCAGATCCCATTCGGTACGGCAGCGCTCGAGGGCCTCCCCGAGGAGGTCGGCCAGGGCCTCACCGAAGCGCTGCTGCAGGGCCATCCGGGAGGCGAACAGGGCCGGCGGATCAGGCTCCATGCCCGCCGCCGCCGCGGCATCCTCCAGTTCCGGCATGCCGGGCAGCGCCATCAGGGCGGCGCGGCTGGCCTCCGAGAGGGCGTGGTCGGCCAGGATGCGCCGGAAGGCATCGATCAGCTCGCTCTCCAGCAGCCCGTCGACCTGCCCGCCAGCCCGGCGCAGCAGGGCCTCGCGCAGCAGGACCTGGCCGGCGTCCCAGCGGGCGAACGCATCGCTGTCGCCGGCCAGCAGGTGCACCAGCTCGGCGGTGGGCCGGCCCAGCTCCAGCTTCACCGGCGCCGAGAACTGACGCAGCGCCGACAGGGCCGGCGGATGGTGCTGGCGCGGCAGGTTCACCAGAGTCAGGTGCCGCTCCGGCCCGTCCACCACCAGCAGTCGGGTGAGGCGGCCGGCCTCGCCGCTGCGACTGGCCCGCAGCGCCTGTTCCTCGGTTTCCCCATCCAGCTGCAGCGCCAGGGGCTGGCCCGCCTGATCCAGCAGGCCCAGGGCCAGGGGGATCACCAGCGGCTGCTTGTCCGGCTGGCCGGAGGTGGGTGGGGTGTGCTGGCGGATCTGCAGCTCCAGCCGGCCGCCCTCGCCGTCCCAGTGGCGATGCACCTCCAGCCGGGGCGTGCCGGCCTGGTGGTACCAGCGCCGGAACTGGACGAAATCGAAACGCGGCAAGGGAGCTCCGGCAGCCCAGGCCTCCTCGGCGGCGTCCTGCATGGCCTGCACGAAGTCATCACAGGTGGCCGCACTGCCGTCGTGACGGTTCACATAGAGCGACATGCCGCGCTGGAAGGTGGTCTCCCCCAGCAGGGTGTGGAGCATGCGGATCAGCTCCGATCCCTTCTCATAGATCGTGGTGGTGTAGAAATTGTCGATGGCCTGATAGGCGTCGGGCTGCACCGGATGAGCCGTGGGGCCGGCATCCTCGCGGAACTGCGTGTTGCGCAGCAGGGCGACGTTCTCGATCCGGTTGAGGGCAGCGCCATGCAGATCGGCGGAGAAGCTCTGGTCGCGGAACACGGTGAGCCCCTCTTTGAGAGAGAGCTGAAACCAGTCGCGGCAGGTGATGCGATTGCCGGTCCAGTTGTGAAAATATTCGTGGGCGATCACGCTCTCGATGCGCTCGAGCTCAGCGTCAGTTGCTGTTTCTGCATCAGCGAGAACGAGCTTGGAGTTGAAGATGTTGAGGCTCTTGTTCTCCATCGCGCCCATGTTGAAGTGGCGTACGGCCACGATGTTGTACTCATCGAGGTCGTACTCCAGCCCATAGCGCTGCTCGTCCCAGGCCATGGCCCGCTTCAGCGACGCCATCGCATGGGCGGTGTAAGGCGCATCCCCTGGCTCCACATGGATGCGCAGCTTCACCCTCCGGCCGCTGGCGGTGGTGAAGCTGTCGCTCACCTCCTCCAGCCGGCCCGCCACCAGGGCGAACAGGTAGGAGGGCTTGGGGAATGGGTCATCCCAGATGGCGTAGTGGCGGTCAGGAGCCAGCTCCCCCGTTTCGATGCAGTTGCCGTTGGAGAGCAGCACCGGACAGGTGTTCCGGTCGGCCTCGATGCGCACCCGGAAGCGGCTGAGCAGGTCGGGGCGGTCGGGATGGAAGGTGATGCGGCGGAAGCCCTCGGCCTCGCACTGGGTGGTGAACAGGCCACCGCTCACATACAGGCCTTCCAGGGCGGTGTTGGCATGGGGTCGGATCCGCACCCGGCTCTCCAGCACGAAGGCGCCGGCGGGAGGCTCCGGGATCAGCAGTCGCTCTCCGTCCAGCTGGCGGGCGCCAGCCGGCAGGGGCTGGCCATCGCTGCGCAGCTCCACCAGCTCAAGGTCGACCCCCTGCAGCACCAGCGGCCCGGGGGATGCCGCCGGGTTGGGCCGGAAGGCCAGGCGCGCCTCCACCTCGGCGTGGTCGTCGTGGAGTCGCACCGTCAGATCGGTGCGATCCAGCAGCTGGGCGGCGGGGCGGTAGTCGGCGAGACGCACGCTGGTCATGGGCGGGAGGGTGTTTCGGGAGCGGCGGCATTGACGGCTTGCTGCACATCCCGCAGCACCGCCTCGGGCACCTGATCGGGGCAGAGCTCAGCGGCGCCGAGCACGGCGGAATTGATCGAGCCCTTGCGCAGATCCTCAAGGCTCAGAGGGGTGGGCGACACCGGCGCGATCCCGCCCTGGTGGGTGCCCTGGATCCACTGGCTGATGGTTTCCGCAGCAACCCCCACCGCCAGATCGAACTCCACCCCGGCGGCGCGGGCGATGCACACGTTGAGGGCGGCAAGGCTGGTGTACACCTCCATCTCCGCCTTGCTGGCGGGCGCCGCCAGGGCGGGCCGGGCCGGCAGCAGCAGCGCGGCCGCAAGCAGGACGGGCACCAGGAGCACGGGGGCCAGCCGCCCTGGTGAGCTCCGGGCCAGCAGCGGGAACTGGCGCGGCACGGACAGGTGCGGCACGGACACTGGGGCCACCGGAGAATTGAATCCATGCTGCTGCATGGCCCGTGGACCCCGCTCCCGCCAGCCCCCCCCCTTCCACGACCGGCCCGGCCGGGCAGCGCCAGGACCTGCAGCTGCTGCTGGTGGCCTCCCGCCACCACCTGGCCAGCACCGATCTGCGCAATCTCCTGCAGCTGCTTCGAGGCGAGGAACTGGGCCTCAAGGCGAACCTCACGATCACCGATCCCGCCCGTCAGCCGGAGCTGCTGGAGTTGCACCGGCTCGTAGCCACCCCGGCCCTGGTGAAACTGGCACCGTTGCCCAGGCAGGTGTTCGCCGGCAGCACCATCACCCAGCAGCTGCGCAGCTGGCTGCCCCGCTGGGAGCAGGAGCAGGTGGTGAGCAGCCTGGGCATGAACCTGCAGCCCGCGGAGGGAGACGGCAGCCGCAGTCGCCGCGAACTGCAGCTGGAGGATCAGCTGCTGGTGCTGCGCCAGGAGAATGAGGCGCTGATCGAGCGGCTCGGGGTGCAGGAGCGCCTGCTGCGCATGGTCGCCCATGAGCTGCGCACCCCGCTCACGGCCTCCAAGCTGGCTCTGCAGAGCTACGAACTCGGCCAGATCGACGTCCACCGCTTCCAGGACGTGCTGCGGCGCAGGCTGAACGACATCGAGGCCCTGTCCAAGGACCTGCTGGAGGTGGGCAGCACCCGCTGGGAGGCCCTGTTCCACCCCCAGCGCCTCAACCTGGGCACCGTGGCAGCCGAAACGATCCTGGAACTGGAGAAGCTCTGGGTGGGCCGCGATCTGCGACTGGTCACCGACATTCCGGCCGATCTGCCGGACGTGCATGCCGATGGCCGGCGCATGCGCCAGGTGCTGCTCAACCTGCTGGAGAACGCCTTCAAGTACACGCCCGATGGCGGCAGGGTGAGCCTCGCTCTGCTGCACCGCACCAGCCAGTGGCTGCAGGTGAGCGTTTGCGACAGTGGTCCCGGCATCCCGGCGGCCGAGCAACAGCGCATCTTTCAGGATCGGGTCCGCCTGCCCCAGACCTCCGGCACCACCTCGGGCTATGGCGTGGGCCTGTCGGTGTGTCGCCGCATCGCCGAAGTGCACGGCGGTCGCATCTGGGTGGTATCCGAGCCCGGTGAGGGAGCCTGTTTCCACGTCACCGTGCCGGTGTGGAACGGGCAGGAGGCGCCGCCTTGACGAAGGGACACCCCGGCCCGTAGCGTCCCTGCATCGGCGCAGCGGCCCAGATCCCTGATCCTGAGCCGCCCCTTCCCCAGCAGGCCTCCTCGCGAGAGCCCCATGACGGAAGCCCGCATGACGGGATGGATCGCCGTGGCCTCGCCCCCATCGTCTAGAGGCCTAGGACACCTCCCTTTCACGGAGGCGACAGGGGTTCGAATCCCCTTGGGGGTATTGCTTCCAGTTCGGCTACTCCAGACAGATTCGTGCTGCTTCAGACCGTCGGGGTCGGGCGTTCAGCCATGAAACGTCAGCCCATCTGGGCACGTCGGGCCGCCTCCTGCTGGACGCCGCGCAGGTTGGAGGCGAGATCCTGCTGCAGCCGCTGCTCAATCAGGCCGATCGGCATCCCCGGCTTGCCCTGCACCGTGAGCTCATAGAGCAGGCGGCTACTGATCTCGTCACGATCGACGCGCCAGGCGCCCTCGAACCGCCGGAAATCTCCGCGCAGCATCTGAAAGCGCAGTTCACCGGCGTCGGGGTCCTCCTCGAGCTCCAGTTCCACCCGGGCGCTGAAGCGCAGGCCGCAGAACTGCTGGCTGCCCACCTGTTCGAGGGCCACCCGGTTGCCCCGGCGCCAGAGCTGGCGGGAACTCACGAGGTTGGGGATGAAGCGTTCGAGGTTGCCGTAGTCGGTGAGCACCGACCAGATCCGCTCCGGATCGGGCGACAGCCGCAGCAGCACCGCCAGGCGGCGGGTTCCCTGCTCCAGCCGCTCCATCTCCTGCTGGATGGTGTCGAGGCTGCAGCTGCGCTGGCCGGGTTGGATCGCCGCCAACCCTGCGGCTTCTGCGGGCTGGGGGCTGAGCTGCAAGAGGGTGAGCGGCGCCAACGGGTCGAGCCGTGTGTGCTGGCGCACAAGCTAACTGCATCTGATCGAACTGCTGTGCCGCCCGTGACGGCAACCGTTCACCATTGCGGTTCGCTGATGCGCCCGCCGACTGCGGGGATCCTCCGACGGACCCCATCCTTATGATCGGCCCACAAACGCCGGAACCTCAGCCGCCATGCGTGTTTCAACGGGTCGTGCCAACCAGTCCGACAGCCGCATGTTCAGCGTGGTGGTGGAAGGCTTCGGCATCGGCCAGCAGCGTCAGGCCGAGCGGGTGTTCACCGTGCCCTTCAGCCAGCTGCAGAGCACGATCCAGACGATCGCCCGCCAGGGCGGCGTGATCACCGGCGTGTTCGCCATCGATGGCACCTCGGCCAACGGCGCCGACACGGCAGCCGCCAAAGCCCCCAGCCCTGCCTCCGCGCCTTCCCCCGCCGTGTCCCAAGCCCCAGCTCACGCCAGCGTTCCGGTCAACACCTACAAGCCCAAGGCACCCTTTCTCGGCACCGTCACCGAGAACTACAGCCTCGTGGGTGACGGTGCCATCGGACGGGTGAACCACATCACCTTCGATCTGGCCGGCGGCGAGCCCCAGCTCGAATACGTGGAGGGCCAGTCGATCGGCATCATTCCCGAGGGCACCGACGCCAACGGCAAACCCCACAAGCTGCGCCTCTATTCCATCGCCAGCACCCGCCACGGCGACAACATGGCCGGCCACACCGTGTCACTGTGCGTCCGCCAGCTGCAGTACGAGAAGGACGGCGAGACGATCAACGGGGTTTGCTCCACCTACCTCTGTGACATCGAGCCCGGGGCCAAGGTGAAGATCACCGGCCCTGTGGGCAAGGAGATGCTGCTGCCCGAGGACGAGGAGGCCAACGTGATCATGCTGGCCACCGGCACCGGCATCGCACCGATGCGCGCCTACCTGCGCCGCATGTTCGAGCCCGCCGAGCGTGACAAGAACGGCTGGCACTTCCGCGGCAAGGCCTGGCTGTTCATGGGCGTTCCCAAGACCCCCAACCTCCTCTACGACGCCGACTTCGAGCATTACCTGCGCGAATTCCCCGACAACTTCCGCTACACCAAGGCCATCAGCCGCGAGCAGCAGAACGCCAAGGGCGGCCGCATGTACATCCAGGACCGGGTCCTGGAGCACGCCGATGAGATCTTCGCCATGATCGAGGATCCCAAGACCCATGTGTACATGTGCGGTCTGAAGGGGATGGAACCGGGCATCGACGAGGCGATGACTGCCGCCGCCGAGGCCAAGGGTCTCAACTGGAGCGAGCTGCGCCCCGCCCTCAAGAAGGCCGGCCGCTGGCACGTGGAAACCTACTGAGCCCGGCACTGCCGTTTCGGTGCTCGTTTGCTCACAGCAGCGAGCCATGGCCGGCTCCCGGCCGCCTCGGCAGCCAGCCTGGTCCTGAAGCATCAACCATCCCGGAGAGCCGTTCATGAGTGCCGTGCTCACCAACCCCCTGCGGGTCGGCCTGCGGCAGGAGCGGATCATTCCCTCCCAGTGCATCGTGATCTTCGGGGCCAGCGGCGACCTCACTCAGCGCAAGCTGATCCCGGCACTCTTCGAGCTGTTCCGCCAGCGCCGACTGCCCAGTGAGTTCGCCGTGCTGGGCTGCGCCCGCCGACCCTGGAGTGACGAGGAGTTCCGCACCCGCATGGCCGACGCCCTGGGTGACGAGATCGAGGGGTATGGCCACATCTGGCAGTCCTTCGCCGCCGGGCTCTTCTACGAGCCTGCCGACCTCTCCAACCCGGAGTCGATCGAGGCCCTGGGCCACCGGCTCGACCAGATCGACCGCCAGCGGGCCACCCGCGGCAACCGCACCTTCTACCTGTCCGTGTCCCCGGCTTTCTACGGCAGCGGCACCCGGGCCCTGGCCGCCGCCGGCCTGCTGGCGGATCCCGAGCGCACCCGGGTGGTGATCGAGAAACCCTTCGGCACCGACTACCCCACAGCCCAGGCGCTCAACAAGGTGGTGCAGGCCTGCGCCAAGGAAAAACAGATCTTCCGCATCGACCATTACCTGGGCAAGGAAACGGTCCAGAACATCCTGGTGCTGCGCTTCGCCAACACCATCTTCGAGCCGATCTGGAACCGCAACTACATCGCCAACGTGCAGATCACCGCCGCCGAGACGGTGGGGGTGGAGGAGCGGGCCGGCTACTACGAGAGCAGCGGCGCCCTGCGCGACATGGTGCAGAACCACCTCACCCAGATCCTGGCGCTCACTGCAATGGAGCCCCCCGGCCGCTTCGACGCCGAGGCGATCCGCAACGAGAAGGCCAAGGTGCTGCAGGCCGCTCGCCTGGCCAACCAGGGCGAGCCCTGGAAATGCTGTGTGCGCGGCCAGTACGGCCCCGGCGGCAGCGCCCGCAGCCCGATTCCCGGCTACCGCGAGGAACCCGGGGTGAACGCCAACAGCACCACGGAGACCTACGTGGCCATGAAGCTGTGCATCGACAACTGGCGCTGGCAGGGGGTGCCGTTCTACGTGCGCACCGGCAAGCGCCTGCCCAAGCGGCTCAGCGAGGTGGTGCTCACCTTCCGCAAGGCCCCGGTGCACCTGTTCGATGCCGCCGGCGGCGCCCCCACCCCCAACCAGCTGATCCTGCGCATCCAGCCCGATGAAGGCGCCGACATCCGTTTCGAGGTGAAGGCTCCCGGCTCGGGCATGCGCAGCCGCCCGGTGGACATGGCGTTCAGCTACGACGAGAGCTTCGGCGAGCCCAGCGATGAGGGCTATGTGCGCCTGCTCGCCGACGCGATGCTCGGCGATCCCACCCTGTTCACCCGCAGCGACGAGGTGGAGGCTGCCTGGCGGCTCTATACGCCACTGTTGGAACTGATCGAGGACGCTCCCTGGCAATTGCCGGTGCAGCCCTACGAGGCCCGCACCTGGGGACCGGCCGCCGCCGACAACCTGCTGGCCGAGGACGGGCTGGTGTGGCGTCGTCCCTGAGCCCCGCACCCCCTCCGCCGCCAGCCATGTCACCCCAGCTCACCCTCCAGGCCCCCACGGCGCTGCCGCCCAGGGAAGTCCCCAACTACCTTCAGACCCTCTGGGGGGAAGACCTCGAAGGTTCCGACGGCGCCGCCACCTTCACGCTGGTGGTGTACGAGGCCTCCTGGCTGCAGCAGCAGCTGATCCGCACCGGTCGGGCCGACGGGCCGCTCACCGGCCTGCTCGAGCCCGAGCTGATCGAGGCGGCCAAGCAGGCGGTGCCCGAACTCGGTCTGCCCCTGAGCACGGCCGTGATGGATCAGCGTCTGGCCTGGGAACTGGGCCAGCAACCGGGACACCACCGGGCCCAGGACCTGCGCGGCCAGTTCGTGGAGGCCAGCATCAGCGCCCACAAGCCCCGGCGGCTGATCACCCTGGCGCCCACCCTCGATGAGGGTCAGCCGCTGGAAACCCTTGTGGCCGCCTACTGCCCGCTGCCGGACGAGGGTGCCGGCGGCACCGCCTGCGGGGATGTGGTGGTGCTGCGGGGCGGACGCGGCTCGCTCCAGCAGTCGCTGGAGCTGATCCAGCCCCTGATCACCACCGATCTGCCCTGCTGGGTGTGGTGGAACAGCAGCCTCGACGAGGCTCCCGAGTTGCTGGAGGCCCTGGCCCCGCCGCCCCGCCGGCTGGTGGTGGACAGCTCCCTCGGGCATCCTCGCCGCTGCATCGACCTGCTGGTGCGCTGCATCGAGGCGGGCCAGGCGGTGAATGACCTCAACTGGCTGCGGCTGCGCACCTGGCGGGAGTCACTGGCGATGGTGTTCGATCCCCCGTCGCGGCGCAACGCTCTGGAGCACGTGGTTCAGCTTGACGTCGACGTGGAGGGCGACCACCCGCTCAAGGGACTGCTGCTGACGGCCTGGATCGCCGACCGGCTGGGGTGGCACCTGGTCGATTCCTATGCCATCGACGGCGATGGCCACGGCGAGGGCATCGGTGCGGCGTTCGAGCGCACCGATGGCGCAGCTGTGCAGTTCCGCCTGATGCCGGTGCCTGTGGGCAGCCCCAAGATCCACCCCGGCGCCCTGGTGGGGCTGCGGTTGATCTGCGCTCCCGATGGCCGTCCGCCGCTTTGCGTGATCCTCTGCTCCGAATCGGGCGGGTGCATGCGCCTTGAGGCCGGCGGCATGGCGTCGATGGAGCTTGCCGAGGACGTCGTACCCCTGCCCAACGAGAGCGAGGAGAAGGAACTGGCGCGTCTGCTGGCGGGCGGCCACGACACCACCAACCCGCTGCTGGCCTCCGCCGCGCCGATCGCCGCCCGGCTGCTGCCGGTGTGAGCGCCGGGACTCCCAAGCCATGGCCTGCCTGATCGCCGCCCCGGCCAGCGGCAGTGGCAAAACCCTGCTCAGCCTCTGCCTGGCGGCCCTGGCACGCCGCAGAGGACTGCGGCTGCAGCCGTTCAAGGTGGGGCCCGACTACCTCGATCCCCAGCTGCTCAGCCGGGTGAGCGGGCGGGCCTGCCGCAACCTCGACCCCCTGCTCTGCGGTGAAAGCTGGGTGCGGCGCTGCTTCCACTGGCACGGGGGGCGGGCCGATCTGGCGCTGGTGGAGGGGGTGATGGGTCTGTTCGATGGCCGCGGGCCCGGCAGCGAGGGCAGCTCGGCGGCGGTGGCCGCGCTGCTCGATCTGCCGGTGGTGCTGGTGGTGGAGGCCTCGCGCCAGGCCGGTTCGATCGCCGCCCTGGTGTGCGGCTTCCGCGACCACGGCCCGCCCCGGGTGCGGCTGGCCGGAGTGGTGCTCAACCGGGTGGGCTCGGAACGCCACCGGGCCCTGCTGAGCGAGGCCCTGGCGACGATCGCCGTGCCGCTCCTGGGCGTGCTGCCCCACACCCCCTCCCTGGAGCTGCCGAGCCGGCACCTGGGACTGCTGCCAGCCCACGAGGTGGCCGACCTGGAGGCCCGCGGCGCCAGCTGGGCGGCGCTGGCCGAGCAGCACCTCGACCTGGAGCGGCTCTGGCCGCTGCTGGCGCCGCCGCCGGTCGCCGGCGGCGGCGTGGCCGGTGAACCGATCCAGGCACTGCTCTCAGGCCACCAGCCCACTGCCCAGCCGGCCGCGGCCCGTTCCTGGGCTGCCGGGGCCAGGTCCACGGTGGCGGTGGCCAGCGACGCCGCCTTCCACTTCCGCTACCCGGAGGCCAGCGAACTGCTCGAAGCGCTGGGGGTGGATCTGCGACCCTGGAGTCCCCTGGCCGATGAGCCCCTACCGGCCGACAGCGCAGCGGTGCTGCTGCCAGGCGGCTATCCGGAGTTGCACGCGGCCCAGCTGGCGGCCGCCCAGCGCAGCCTGGCCGACCTGCGCCGTGCCGCCAGCGCCCGGCTGCCGATCGTGGCCGAATGCGGCGGCCTGCTGCTTCTGGGGCGGGAGCTCTGCGACCCCCTCGGCCAGGCCCATGCCATGGCCGGGCTGCTGCCGTTCCGGGCCAGGCGCGCCGCTCTCAGCCTCGGCTACCGCCAGGCGAGCGTCAGCGCCGATGGGCTGCTGGTGCGAAGGGGGGAGCAGCTGGTGGGCCATGAATTTCACCGCTGGCAGCTCGAGGACCCCACGGGCTCGGAGGAACGGGCGGCGTGGCGAACGGAAGGACGGGCGGGCGGGCAGGAGCTGTGGCGGCTGGATGGCTGGGGAACCCCGACGCGGGCTGAGGGATGGAGCACGGCGCACCTGCACGCCAGCTGGCTGCACCTGCACTGGGCGGGCTGCCCCCAGATCCCCCGGCGCCTGGCGGCGGCGGCCCGTCTGGCGGGCCTGACCGCCAGCCCCGGCGGCGGCTGGTGAGCAGAGCACCGTGCCGATGACCCACCTGTTGGGCGAGCTGGCGGCCTTCGGCCTGGCGGTGGCGTTCTCGCCGCTGCACATCGCCATGCTGCTGCTGCTTCTGCTGGGCCCCCAGCCGCTGCGCCGCGGTGGCTGGTTCCTGGCCGGATGGCTGCTCACCACGGCCCTGGCGGTGACGTTGCTGCTGAGCGTGGGCCATGGCCTGGTGCTCACGATGGAGAAGGGCAGCGGCCACCGCACCGGGCTCGATCTGCTGGCCACGGGCGCCCTGCTGGCCGTGGGCCTGCGGCACCTGCTGGAGGGGCAGCAGCAGGGGGTGGAGCCCCCTGGCTGGACCAGACGGCTTGAGCGCTTCTGCGCCTTGCCCCTGCCCCTGCTGCTGGCGGTGAGCGCAGGTCTGGAACTGGCCAGCCCCGACAACCTGTTCCTGCTCGCCAAAGCGACCGGGGGCCTGCTGGAGGCAGATCTGAGCAGGGCCCAGGAGGTGCTGGACGCGAGCCTGTTCTGCCTGGTGAGCAGCCTTCTGCTGCAGCTGCCGCTGCTCATCCTCCTGCTGGGGGGCCGCGAGCGGGTGCTGCCCCAGCTGGACGCCGGCAGGCGCTGGCTCTTCAGCCGCGGGGATCTGGTGGTGGGGCTGGTGAGCCTGGCCCTGGCCGGCTACCTGGGCTGGCAGGGGATCGAGGGCCTGCGGCTGGGGCTGTCGGCCTGAGCGGACCGGACGGCGGCTTGCCCTCAGGCCCGGGTCAGGCCCCGGCGAGCCAGTCGTGCCACAGCCGCTGCTCGGCATGGCCGGCCGGACCGGCCACCAGAGCCACCGCCCGGCTGGCCCGGCTCACCGCCACATAAACGAGCTGGCGCCGCAGCAGGTCGTCGCGGGGCCAGAACACATCGGCATCCACGAACACCTCGCCGAAGGTGCTGCCCTGGCTGCGGTGCACCGTGAGCACAGCGGCAGGCCCAAGGGCCGCGAAGGCGTCGCGCACCAGGAAGAACCGCCGCCACAGCACCCGGGCCGCAGCCTTGCCCTCGTCCCTGGCCACGTCGCGGGCCGTGCCGCGCAGCCGCTCGAGCGCGGCGTCGAGGGCCTGGCGGGCGGCGCTGCCCACCGGCGGCAGCAGGCGCAGGCTGAGCACGGTGTCCCCGGCCTCCACCGTGGTGGTGAGGGTGTCGATCAGGGGGCCGTCGGCCACCCCCAGATCCGCCAGGTCACAGCGTTCGGGCGCCACATCGCGCACCACCAGCTCACGGTTGGAGCCCAGCACCATGTCGGGCTCCTCGGCCGCCGCCTCTCCCTCCCGGCAGGCGGGGGCCATCACGGCACTGCGGCTGATCAGCACCTCCCCCGGCAGCACCGGCAGCTGGTCGGCCATGGCACCGTGCAGGGCACGGCGCGCGATCGGCACCAGTTGCTCCAGGGAGCGGTTTGTATAGCAGAGGATGCGCGCCAGATCGGGGTTGTCGGTTTCCGCACTGCGGCGCAGAGCGGACTGGGCCTCCAGCAGCCAGGTCCGGCGATCGAGCAGGGCCACCCGGCCCTCAGCGGTGCGCACGGGCGGCAGCGGCGGCGGCCGGCGGCAGGGCAGGGCCTGCTCGCGGATCCCCTGGGCGAGGCGCAGCACCGGCCCCTGATGACGCACCACCTGACGCAGGGCCACGGCGCGGGCGCGGCCCAGGCAGAACACCGGACTCTCGGGCTCCCCCACCGGCGGCAGCTGGGCGGGATCGCCCACGAACACCAGCCGGGTGCTGAAGGGATGGGCGCAGCGCAGGGTGATCTCCAGCAGCTGACTGTCGACCATCGAGGCCTCATCGATCAGCACCAGCCCCAGGTTCTCCAGCGCCGCGGCGGTGTGCTCGCTCTCCTCGCAGCACTCCCGATCGCCCTGGCGCCGCAGTCGCAGCCGCAGCAGCCGGTGGATGGTGGAGGGATACCAGGTGGGCACCAGGCCAGCCGCCTGCAGATGGCTGCGCAGCACGCCCACGGCCTTGTGGGTGGGTGCCACCACAGTCCAGCACAGGCCGGAGGCCTCGACCTGGGCGAGGAAGCGCATGGACAGGAAGGTCTTGCCGGTGCCGGCGTAGCCGCTGAGCACGAAGGGCACCCCGGCCTCGGAGTCGGCCAGCCAGGCAGCGAAGGCCGTGCAGGCGGTCTGCTGATCGGCGGTGAGCACGTCAGCCACGGCCGCTCCCGAGCCGGGGCGGGTTCAAGCCACCGGGGTGAGCCAGCCCCACGCCATCGCCAGGTGCAGGGGGGAGCCCACCAGCACCAGCCCGGGCAGGGCCACGGCCGGGCCCATCAGGGCACCGGCCAGCACCTCCAGGCGGGTGTGGCCCAGATTTTCCTTGAGCGGCGGCGGCGCCTCACCGCCGCCTGGACAGGGCCAGGCGGTCACGCGGGCGGCGGTGAGGCCGGCGGCACGGCGCACGCCGGAGGCGTCGTAGAGCACCACGAAACACATGGCGGCCGCCAGGGCGAAGAGGGGATCGGCGAAGCCCAGCCGCCAGCCCAGAGCCGCCGCCGTGCCGGTGAGCAGGGCGGAATGGCTGGAGGGCATGCCGCCGGTCTCCACCAGCACACGGGGATTCCAGCGGCGGTGCAGCACCAGCTCGATCACCAGCTTGGAGAGCTGGGCGCTGCCGCATGCGGCCAGCCCCCACCACAGCACGCCGTTGTCGAGGAGGGCCTGCAGGGGGGGCAGCGCGGAACCCAGGGAAACCGGGTTCATCGGTCGCGACTGGTGATGTAGTCGGCCAGGGCCAGCAGCGGCGCCGCCTTCAGGGCGCCCTGCTCGCCGTCGGCGAACGGAGCCAGGGCGGCCTTGGCGTCGGCCACCAGGTGATCGGCCCGCTGGCGCGACGCCTCCAGCCCCAGCAGCTTCGGGTAGGTGGTCTTGTCGGCGGCGAGGTCCTTGCCGGCCGTCTTGCCCAGCACCTCACTGCTGGCGGTGACATCGAGGATGTCGTCGATGATCTGGAAGGCCAGGCCGATGCCGCGGGCGTAGGTGGCCAGGGCCTGCAGCAGGGCATCGTCGGCGCCGGCGATGTGGGCTCCGCAGAGCACGCAGGCCCGCAGCAGGGCACCGGTCTTGTGCAGGTGGATGTACTCGAGGGTCTCGAGATCCACGCTCTTGCCCTCGCACTCCAGGTCCACCACCTGGCCGCCCACCAGGCCCGGGGCACCGGAGGCGAGCGAGAGCTCACCCACCACGGCCAGCAGGCGCTCGGCCGGCACTCCAGGACTGCGCAGCGCCACCATCTCGAAGGCGCGCGTGAGCAGGGCGTCGCCGGCCAGGATGGCGTTGGCCTCGCCGTACACCTTGTGGTTGGTGGGGCGGCCACGGCGCAGGTCGTCGTTGTCCATGGCGGGGAGATCGTCGTGGATCAGCGACATGGTGTGGATCATCTCCAGCGCCACGGCCGTGGGCATGGCCAGCTCGGCCTGGCCGCCGGCCAGCTCGCAGGCGGCCAGGCACAGGATCGGCCGCAGCCGCTTGCCGCCCGCCAGCAGTGAGTAGCGCATGGCCTCGCGCAGGGAGTCCGGACGCTCGGGCGGCAGGGCGGCGTCCAGGGCCGCCTCCACCCGCTGACGGGCGGCCTCGAGATAGGCCGAACAATCGAATCCCTTGCCCGTGGTCGTGGCCACCGCTGCCATGGGGAAAGGAGTCGCTGCGCCAGATTCTCTCAGGCGGAAGTGATCCGGCGGCGGCGGCGTTCAGGCGTCGGTGGATCACACCACATTGGATCACACCACAAGTTCGTCGAGACCGTGCTCCAGGCCATGGCGCCGGCACCAGGCCAGCACGGTGTTCACCAGCAGCATCGTCACGGTCATCGGCCCCACGCCCCCCGGCACCGGCGTCAGCGCCGCGGCCACCGGCTCCACCTCTGCGGTGCGCACGTCTCCGCAGAGCCCGCCCTCAGGCCGCCTGTGAATGCCCACATCCACCACCACCGCGCCTGGCTGCACGTGCTCGGCACCCACGATCCCGGGGCGGCCGGCGGCCACCACCAGCACCTCGGCCTGGCGGCAGAGCCCGGGCAGGTCGGCAGTGCGCGAGTGGGCCACGGTCACCGTGGCGTCGGCGGCCTGGAGCATCAGCGCCATTGGCTTGCCCACCAGGATGCTGCGCCCCACCACCACGGCCCGGCGGCCCGCCAGCGGCACCCGGTGCCGGGCCAGGAGCGCCATCACCCCCGCCGGCGTGCAGCTGCGCGGGCCGGGCTCACCCTTCAGCAGCCGGCCCAGGTTGAGGGTGTGCAGGCCATCGGCATCCTTCTCGGGATCGATCGCCGCCAGCAGCGGCCCCTCCTCCAGACCGGCGGGGAGGGGCAGCTGCAGCAGGATCCCGTCACAGCCGGGATCGGCGTTGAGGCGCTGCACGGCGGCCAGCACCGCGGCGGCACCGGCGCCGGCCGGGAGGTGCTCGCCGAGGCTGGTGATGCCCACCCGGTCACAGGCCTTTTCCTTGTTGGCCACATACACGCCGCTGGCGGGGTCGTCTCCCACCCGCAGGACGGCCAGCCCCGGCGGACGGCCGATGGCGCTCTGGCGCTCGGCGATGGTGGTGCGCAGCCGCGCCTCGATCTCAGCGGCGAGCTGGCGACCGTCGAGTCGGATGGCCATGGCGGGTTGGGGACTCGCCCCAGCTTGCATTGCCCCTGGGGGCAACCCAGCCGGACCAGGGCGGCTAGTTTTGAGCCATGCGACGGCCGCGGCTGCGAACCCTCTGGCGGCGTCTGCTGCGGGCTGAGCGACCGCTGCAGAGCCCGGCCCGGTGGCGCGGGCAGGACGCCGCCGCCGTGCTGCTGGTGTGCCTGCTGGTGGCGCTGGTGTCCAGCTGGCCGTGGCTGGTGGAGCCGAACCTCCGCGCCGGCATGGTGGCCCCGTTCACGGTGCGGGCTCCCCAGGCGGCCAGGGTGGTGGACAGCGCGGCCCTCGAGCAGCGCCGCGAGCAGATGCTGCCCCGCACCACGGTTCAGGTGGTGGACGAGGCGGCCAGCAACCTGCTGCGGGAGCGGCTCGACGAGAGCCTGCAGGCGATCGAGGCCCAGGCCAGCAGCGACGAGGCACTGGTGAAACCGGTGTCGCTCACCGAGGCCGAGCGCCAGTGGCTGCAGGGGTTGAGCAGCGTCGAGCGCACCGCCTGGGAGCGGGACCTGCGCCAGGCCCAGCTGCGCATGCTCAGCCAGGGTCTGGCGGCGGGCCTGGCGGAAGGGCAGCTTCTGGAGGCGGCCAACCTGCAGCTCGACGGTCTGCCCAGGGAGGGTCGGGAGGTGGGGGCCAGGCTGCTGGTGCAGGTGCTTCAGGGGCAGTCGAACCTGCGCAGTGATCCGGCCCTGAGCCAGCGGCGCATCGAGGCGTTGATCAACCAGGAGGGCATCCCCACGATCAACGTGCAGGCTGGCGATCTGGTGGTGCAGCAGGGGGAACGGATCAGCCCCCAGGCCTTCGACGTGCTCGATTACTTCGGCCTGGTGAACCGGCGGCCGCGGCCGCTGACCTGGCTGGCTCACTTCGTGGAGGCGCTGGCCGCCTGCGGCCTGCTGGTGCTGCTGCAGCGGCGCTGGCGGCCGAGCATCGAGCCCCGCCAGGCGATGCTGTCCCTGGCCACCCTCCTGGCGGTGCAGGGGGTGAACCTGTGGCTGGGGCCGCTGGCCAGTCCGATGCTGCTGCTGGTGCCGCCCACCCTGCTGCTGGCCCAGGGGCTGGGCAGTGGCTGCGGCCTGGCCTGGCTGGCGGCGGCCAGCCTGCTCTGGCCCCTGCCGCTCAGTGGCGTGCTGGGGGTGAGGCTGCTGGTGGCGGCGGCCACCAGCACCGCCGCGGCGATGGCCGCCGACCGGCAGCGCAGCCGGGCCGGGCTTCTGCAGCTGGCGGTACTGCTGCCAGCCGCCGCGGTGCTGCTGCAGTGGCTGCTGCTGCAGGGCCGGGGCCAGCCGGGCCAGATCGACCTGGTGGGGGAGGGTCTGACACTGGCGGGCCTGCTGATGCTTGGCCTGCTGCTGGCGCCGCTAGTGGAAACCTCCTTCGGCTTGCTCACCCGCGCCCGCCTGCTCGAGCTGGCCGACCTGGAGCGGCCGCTGCTGCGCAAGCTCTCCTGCGAGGCACCAGGCACCTTCGAGCACACGCTGATGATCGCCGGGCTGGCGGAGGAGGGGGCGCGCAGCATCGGTGCCGACGTGGATCTGGTGCGGACCGGAGCCCTCTACCACGACGTGGGCAAGCTGCACGGGCCGCAGTGGTTCATCGAGAACCAGGAGGGAGGGCGCAACCCCCACGACCAGCTGGACGACCCCTACGCCAGCGCCGCCATCCTCCAGGCCCACGTCGATGAGGGCCTGCGGCTGGCCCGGCGCTACCGGTTGCCGCGCCCCCTGGCCGACTTCATCCCCGAGCACCAGGGGACCCTCAAGATGGGCTACTTCCTGCACCAGGCGCGGGAGCGCAATCCGGCGGTGCCGGAGGAGCGCTTCCGCTACCGGGGCCCCACCCCCCGCAGCCGCGAAACAGGGATCCTGATGCTGGCCGACGGCTGTGAAGCGGCGCTGCGCTCCCTGCCGCCCACCACCACCGAAGCTGAGGCCCGGGAGATGGTGAGGCGCATCCTTGAGTCACGCCACCGCGACGGCCAGCTGACGGCCAGCGGCATCAGCCGGGCGGAGCTGGAGCTGCTGATCCGGGCCTTCGTGCGGGTGTGGAAGCGCATGCGCCATCGGCGCATTCCCTACCCGATCCCGGCCCGGAAGGCCTTCAGCGCCTGATGCCCTTCAGCTTCCGTGAGCTCCAGGCCCAGCTGCAGCCCTCCTGGGGCCGGGTGAGCGGCGGCCACGGCCCCGAAGTGGATGTGCTGATGGTGCCCTCGCTGTCGCTGGATCAGCACCAGATGGGGCTGGTGACCGGCGCCCACCACTACGAGGAGCGGCAGCTGTTCGCCCTCATCGGCCTGCGCCATCCAGGCGTGCGGATGGTGTACGCCAGCAGCAAGCCCCTGGCCGACCTGGTGGTTGACGCAGTGCTGGAGCTGCTGCCAGGGGTGCCCACCTCCCATGCCCGGCGGCGGCTGCATCTGGTGGACACCGATGACGCCTCCAGCAGGCCGCTGGCGGCCAAGCTGCTGGAGCGTCCGGCGCTGCTGCAGCGCATCGCCGAGCTGCTGCGCCCCGGCCGCAGCTTCATCAGCTGCTTCGTGGTGAGCGATCTGGAGAGGCAGCTCTCGGAGCGGCTGCAGGTGCCCCTGCTGGGCACCGATCCGGCCCTGGCCCACTGGGGCAGCAAGGCGGGCAGCCGCGAGCTGTTCGCACGCCAGGGTGTGCCCCATCCACCCGGCAGCACCGTGGTGCACCAGCTCCCCGACCTGGCTGAGGCGACGGCGGAGCTGTGGGAAGGCCATCCGGATCTGCGCCGCTGCGTTGTCAAGCTCAACGAGGGCTTCAGCGGCGAGGGCAACGCCTGCCTGGAGCTGGAGCCCCTGCAACTGGCGGACCTCCCGGCCAACGGGCGGCGGCGCCGGATCCTCAGCGCCCTGGAGCGGCTGCCGATGCCGGCCCAGGATTGGCTGGGACTCCTGGCAGCACAGGGGGCTCTGGTGGAGGCCTGGGTGGAGGGCGGCGAAGGGATCCGCTCGCCCAGCGTGCAGGGCATGATCCATCCCGGCGGCGACGGCCGCCCTGGGGAGGTGGAGGTGCTCTCCAGCCACGAGCAGGTGCTCGGCGGGGGCAACGGCCAGACCTACCTGGGCTGCCTGTTCCCGGCGGCCGACGCCTACAGGGCCGAGCTGCTTCGCCACGGCAGGGCAGTGGGGGAGGCACTGGCGGCGGAGGGCGCCCTGGAGCGCTACGCGGTGGACTTCATCGCCCGTCGCCAGGGCGGGCGCTGGGACCTGCAGGCGATCGAGGTGAACCTGCGCCAGGGGGGCACCACGCACCCCTACATGGCCCTCAACGCCATCACCAGCGGCCGGATGGATCCGGCCAGCGGCCTGTTCCGTTCCCCCACCGGATCGCCGCTGTTCTACCGGGCCACCGATAACCTCTGCGATCCACGCCTGCGCGGGCTGCTGCCGATCGACCTGATCGACATCGTCGCCGAGGCGGGTCTGCACTACGACCCGGCCCAGCTGCGCGGCAGCGTCTTTCACCTGCTCGGCTGCCTCTCGGAATTCGGCAAGCTGGGCATGACCTGCATCGGCCGCAGCGCGGCTGAGGCTGAGGCGGTGTACGCGGCCACGGCGGCCCAGCTGCTGCAGGCCGCCGCCACCCGAGGTGCCCCCGCCGCCCTTCCGCCGTAGAGCGTCTCCTCGACCGGGACGCCGCGGACCAGCTCCAGGAGGGTGGGGCCGAACTCACCGCCTCTTTGAGAGGCGTCACCCCAGTGATCGCTGCCGGCCACCACCATCCGGCAGCGAACCTGGTCGGGATTCTGCGGGGCGATCGGGCCTGGTGCCGGGTACGACAGTTCGCCGAGGAGTTCGGGATCTGCTCCGGCTTCGAGCCCTTCCTCCTGCTCAGTGCCCGTGTCAGATCCCATGTGGCTCTGATCCTCGCGCCACGCGGGAGGATCGGCGGCACCAGCCCGGCGGCCACCAGGGCGTCTTCGGGCGCTGGCATGAACGGGCGGTCAGACAAACCCTGAACCCATGGCCGCCATCGGGCAGGATTGAGTCTCCGGCCCCAGCCTCGATGGATTCCAGCCCCCTGGCCCCAGGCTCCTCCGGCGGCGGTTCCGGCTCCGGTCCCCTGCCCCCCCTGCCCGACTGGCTGCTGTGGCTCCAGGCCGGCTTCACCGCCCTGGTGGCCGTGCTGTTCGTGGCCCTGCTGGTGCAGACACGCCAGCAGGCCACCAGGATCCAGGAGCTCCAGGAGCGCCTCCAGGGCCTGGAGAACAGCCGCGCCCTCGAACGCACCACCGGCCTCGAGGAACAGCTGCGCGCCGCCGTGGAACGGCTGCAGGATCTTGAGCGCGAAAGCGGACGTCTCGACGTGCTGCAGGCGGAAACCGACGCCCTCAGTGCGCAGGTGCGCCAGCTGGGCCGCGCTTCCAGCGGCAGGTCCCCCGGCCGCTCCCTGACTCCGATTCCTGCCCCCTCCGGCCCCGCTTCCCAGAGCGGCGGCGTCGAGGGGCCCCCTGAGGGTTCCCCGGTCACCCCAGCCCAGCCGGTCGCCCCGCCACCCCAGCCCTGAGCGCCCCCTGCCTGGCTGCTGGGAGGTCAGCCCTTCACCGCATCGCCGCTGGCGCTGGGCAGGATGTAGCGCTGGAGGGC
>JBFLKL010000279.1:0-3026 GCA_040883175.1 Synechococcaceae cyanobacterium
CCGGCTGAGCGGCGTGCTGAGGTTGGTGCTCCGCTGCACCATCTCGGAGATCTTCCCGGTTTCGGTGGCTTCACCGGTGGCGATCACCAGCCCGCGCCCCTGGCCCGAGGTGACGATGGTGCCAGCAAAGGCCAGGTTGGTGCGATCCGCCAGCTGGGTATCGGCAGCGAGGCGGGCGGTGCTCTTGTCCACGGGCACCGATTCACCGGTCAGGGTGGATTCGTCGATGTGCAGGTTTCTCGCGTCGATCAGCCGCAGGTCGGCGGCGACCTTGTCGCCCGCCTCCAGTCGCAGCAGATCCCCCGGCACCAGCTGTTCAGCAGGTAGACGCTGCTGTTTACGGTTTCGAATGACATTGGCGACCGTGACGATGGAGCGGGCCAAGGCTTCCATGGCCTGTTGAGCCTTGGCTTCCTGGATGTAGCCGACCACAGCATTGATCAGCACGACAGCGAAGATCACCCCCGCATCGACCCAGTCCCGCAGCAGCAAGGTAATCAATCCAGCAACCAGCAGGATGTAGAGCAACGGCTGGTTGAACTGCTGCAGAAAGCGCAGCCAGGGAGGGGTGCCTGGATCAGCCGTGATCCGGTTGGGGCCATGGACGTCGCGGCGTCTGCTGATCTCTTCGCTGGTCAGACCAGCCCTCGGATCACTGCGGAGCTGGTGCGCCGTTTCCTGCACCGACAGGTGGTGCCATGGCTGCTCCTGAAGAGACGTGGACGAAACGGATTCCGTCATCGGGCCAATGCGATGCGGTGCGGATGACGTGTGGCTTCCTTCACGCCAGTTCCGGCCTGGCGGCGTTGCGCCGGCAGAACCGGAGAACTTGTGAAACGATCATCCTTCCCCGAGGACTCTTGTTGAAGGAACACGAAAGCTGATCCATCGAGCCCGGGAGTTCGCGAAGCCCTCCGTCGACACCCTCCACCTCGGCAAGGACGGCACCATCCAGCATGGGATGAGTGGTGTGAACTGCAACATGGCACTGCCGGAACGAGGGAGAATCGGCATCGTCGATCGCAGAACCTACGAAGACACGCTCGTCGTGCGTGTCCACACCGAAGGGGAATCTCGAGGCCGCCGATGGCGGGCCATCAACTGGAAGCGGGGATTGCCAACGACCGTTCAGGGTTCGCTGATCGCCTGCGCCACAGGCCGGCAGGCCGCCTCGGCCAGCTCCTCGATCTGGTCCCGGTAGGCGAGGTAGGTGGGGGAGTCCTCCGGGGCGTAGTTGAGGTTCCTGAACAGGCCGGTGAGCCGGGTGAAGACATCGCGCACCGCCGCCTTGTCGCTGAACCGGTAGGGCCGGTGGATCAGATCCCACACCAGATCCAGGCTGCGCTGCTGGCGGCTGATCGGGCAGCTGGAATCCACCGGATCGAAGGCGTCCTGCTGGAGATACACCATGTCCAGGAACTGGGCCTTCTGCACCAGGAGGAAATCCTCCAGGCTCACCCCCTCCTCGCCGGTCACCTGGATCATCTGCTGCACGGCGTCGCCGCGATGCAGCAGGTCGGTGAGCTGCCGCACCCGCGGCACCCAGTCGGGGGACAGATGGCGGGCGAACCAGTCCTCCAGCTGGTTGAAGTAGCGCGACCAGGAGAGCAGCAGATCCACCGCCGGATAACAGCGCTTGTAGGCCCTCTCAGCGCTCAGCCCCAGGAAGGTCTTCACCGTGCTCAGGGTGGACTGGGTGACCGGCTCCTCGAAGTTGCCGCCGGCGGGCGACACGGTGCCGATCATCGTGAGGCTGCCGGTGCTGCCGTCGTTGGTGCGGATGATGCCGGCCCGCTCGTAGATGGCCTTGATCGAGGAATCGAGATAGGCGGGGAAGGCCTCCTCGCCCGGGATCTCCTCAAGCCGGCCGGAGGTCTCGCGCATCGCCTGGGCCCAGCGGGAGGTGGAATCGGCGATCAGCAGCACGTTGAAGCCCATCTGGCGGTAGTACTCGCCGAGGGTGAGGCCGGTGTAGATCGAGGCCTCCCGGGCCGCCACCGGCATCGAGGAGGTGTTGCAGATGATGATCGTGCGGTCCATCAGCGAGCCGCCGCTCCCGGGGTCGGTGAGCTTGGGGAATTCGGTGATCGTCTCCACCACCTCGCCGGCGCGCTCGCCGCAGGCCACCACCAGCACGATGTCCACGTCGGAGTGGCGCGAGATCAGGTTCTGCAGCACGGTCTTGCCGGCGCCGAAGGGCCCCGGGATGCAGCCGGTGCCGCCGCGGGCGATGGGCAGGAAGGTGTCGATGATCCGCTGGGTGGTGATCATCGGCTCCTGGGGATAGAGGCGCTCGCTGCTGCGGCTCTCCAGCAGCTGCTGGGGCAGGGGGCGGCGCACCGGCCAGTCCTGCACCAGGGTGAGGGAGCGGGTCCGGCCGCGGCCATCGACGATGCGGGCCACCACCGTGTGCACCGTGAACGAACCCTGCTGGATCCAGTCGAGGCGCACCTCGCCCGGCTGGTCGAAGGGCACCATGATCTTGTGGGTGAAGCGGCCCTCCTGCACGGTGCCGATCACGTCGCCGGCCCGCAGCGTGTCGCCCATCCGCGCCGTGGACTGGAACGACCATTTCCGCTCCGGATCCAGGGGCGCCACCGCCGCCCCGCGGGGCAGGAAGGTGCCGTAGCCGGCGGCGAGGCCCGCCAGGGGGTTCTGCAGCCCGTCGTACACCTGGGAGAGCAGCCCGGGCCCCAGGCTCACCGAGAGCAGTTCGCCGGTCTGCTCCACCGGATCGCCCACGCCCACGCCGCGGGTGCTCTCGAACACCTGGGCGTCGGCGCTGCTGCCGTGCACGCGCAGCACCTCGGCCTTGAGCCGCTCCTGGCGGTCGCCGTCCAGACGCCGCGGGCAGATGTACACCACCTCGTTCTTGAGGATCGGACGCGGCCGCTCGGGGTCCATGGCGATGGTCACCAGGTCGTCCTGAACGGCGACCACGCGGGCGGGGTTGAAGCTGGCGTCGGTCATCGGCTGGCAGGGGCAGGTTGGGGGGCGGAAGCAGGGCGCGGCGTGGAGGCTGCAGC
>JBFLKL010000280.1:0-2814 GCA_040883175.1 Synechococcaceae cyanobacterium
CACCCCTTGCACAACGGCACCCGTTGAGCCCACATCCCGATGGCGGGTTGCTCGACGAGCTGGATTTCGCTGAAGGGGTGGTGGGTCATGGCAGCGGAGGAGCTCCGGCCACCAAAGGCATCGCCTGGATCATCAGACGATGCCAGAATTGGTGCAAGCCCTGGACAGGGCCATGCGCACCACCGTGACGCTCGATGATGCGCTGCTGGCTCGGGCCGAGCAGCTGTTTGAGGGGCTGGAGCCCAGCGCCCTGCTCAAGGAAGCCCTGCGGGCCCTGGTGCAGCGCGAAAGCGCGAAGCGCCTGGCGGCCCTGGGCGGCAGTGAACCCGCGCTGGAGCCGATCCCCCGTCGCCAGAGCGCGGCGTGATCCTGGTGGATACGTCGGTGTGGGTGGAGCACCTGCGCCGTGGCCTGCCGCGCCTCGTCACGCTCCTGCAGGAGGGGGAGGTGCTGCTGCTGATCGAGCGCGAGCTGCTGATGGGCAGAGGCATCGGGTACGTGGATGCGCACCTGCTGGCTTGTGCCCGGTTGAGCCATTGCCGGCTGTGGACCCAGGACCGTCGCCTGGCCGCCGTGGCGCTGGAGCAAGGAGTGGCTGCGCAGGACATCGACGTGCAGGCAGCCACCACGGACGAGGAGCCTGCAGAGGGGTAGCAGTCCACGATCGGACGGTTGCGCTTGTGCGAGTGCTCCAGGTGGCTGATGGCTTCGTGTCGGCGGCGGCGGCGGCGGGCGCGGAACGGTGCGAACGACTCGGAAGCAGCTCGGACGTCGATCGCTTCCGAGCTCAGCCCCGGCAAGGGCTGCTCATCGAAGCCCTCCCCCCGGGAGACATGCCGCAGGCTCGGGAGCCAAACAGGCGCACCTGGAGGGGCGGGCTGTTGCGCGCATGAAGACAGTTTGGCGTGGGTGGCCGGCCGGGCTCTGCCTGCTTCAGCGGCGCGCATCCTGCAGCGGGCAGCCATAGGCGGTGAACGCCGCATCGGCAGTGAGCAGGGTGAAGGGGCCGCTGATCGCCTGGGCCACCAGCAGACGATCAAAGGGATCGCGGTGGTGCAGCGGCAACTGTTCGAGCACCAGCAGATGGGGCAGATCGATCGGCAGGAACGCAAAGCCGGATTGCTCCGCCCAGGGGATGGCCTCACGAGCCGACAGGGGCATGTCATCGCGGGCCAGGGCGTGCTTGATGGCGATTTCCCAGAGCGACACATGACTGACCATCACCGCGCTGGCCTGGTGGGTGATCAGCTCACGGCTGGTGGGCCCCAGCTTCGGGTCATCGGTGATGGCCCAGAGAAAGGCATGGGTATCGAGAAGCAGGTGCATCACCCCTGCTCGAACAGCTCGGCGATCTGGGGGTTGGCGGCATCGATGGAGTCGGGCGCCACGAACTGCCCTCGGGCGATGCCCAACCGGCGGGGCCGCGCCGGCTCCTGCAGGCCGGTGAGCCGCGCCACGGGGCGGCCGTTGCGGGCGATCACCACCTCGGCTTCGGCGCCGGTTTCGATCGCTTCCACCAGCCGCGAGAGGTGGGTCTTGGCTTCGAGCATGTTCACCACACGGCTCGGACCTGCGCTCTGTCCAGGGCTGGGCGGGGACACCATGGCTGCACACGGATCGACCAGACCAGACTAGACCAGCTGGATCTGAGACAGTCCTCTGGCGAACGTCAGGGCAGCTCCAGCCAGCCCCGCAGGGCCAGATCCAGATCCACCAGCACCTGGGGCTCCAGCTGCCCCACCACCTCACCCACCGCCTGGATCGGCACGGTGAAGAGCTTGTCGACCATCAGCTGTGACGGCTTGTGCAGGCCATTGCGCGCCGAGGGCTCCACGGCGATCCGCACCAGGGGAGCCTGCCGGAGGGTGCTGGTGAGCGGGCAGAGGGTGACGCTGGGATGGGCCTGAAGCCAGCGATCCGCCTGGACCACCACCGCTGGCCTTGGTTTGCCGGAGTAGGCCCCGGGGCTGGCCACGGTCACCACGGATCCGCGGCAGAGAACGGCTGGTGTCATGCGGTCCAGTCGTTCCAGTCGGGCAGCTGCTCACTCCAGTGCGCCGGCTCCACCCGGGCGAGGTGTTCCGACTGGCGGCGTGCCTCGGCAGCGTCGCCGTGGCGGGCCAGATAGTGGCTGATGGCCTCGCGGATGCAGGCGCTGCGGGACTTGCCCAGCTGCCGGGCGAGCTGATCCAGCCGCCGCTCCAGTTCCGGCTCCACCCGCACACCGAGCACCATGACAGCGGCCGTATAACGTCGTGTTGAACGCTAGCGCGGGACAGTCCCCTGGCCACGGTGGGTGGGCCGATGCAGGATCGAACGAACCCCACCGAAGATCAGGCGCCCGCAATCACATGCCCCTGAACAGGGGTGGGGATCAGAAACGCAAAGTCCTTGTCCGTGGTCAGCAGGACGGCCAGAGCGGCAACGGCCGTTGCCGCAATCCACACGTCGTTCTTGCCCATGGTTCGTGCCCCTTGGGGATGGGCGCGGGTATGGAGATCCAACTGCACATCGGCATCAATCACGGACGGATGGTTGATGTTCACGATCGTGAGCGAGCGGAAGGCCGTGTCCAGAGCCTGGCGTTTGGCTGCTCCCCAGTTCCCAGCTTGCGCTAAGACCCGAGCCTCAGCCAGGCTCACCACACACACCAGCGGGCGTGGCTGGCAGTGAATCCAATCAAAGGGTTGCTGGATCCGCTGACCCAGAGCCTTCCCCCGCGCCAGATGGAGAATCACGCTGGTGTCGAGGAGATAAGGCCTGCCGGCACCTGCCGCCGCCGTCTGCGAGGTGTTGGGTTTCGTCAGCTGCGAG
>JBFLKL010000281.1:0-4975 GCA_040883175.1 Synechococcaceae cyanobacterium
GCGATCCACGAAGGCGCGGAACTCCTCGGGGCTGCCGTAGCGGCTGGTGGGGGCGTACCAGCCCGTCACCTGATACCCCCAGGAGCCATCGAAGGGATGCTCCGAGATCGGCATCAGCTCGATGTGGGTGAAGCCACGGGCCTTCACGTAGGGGATCACCCGTTCGGCCAGTTCCGGGTAGGTGAGCAGGCGGGCGCCGGGCTTGAGGTCGGCGGCGGGCACGGGCGGACGCGCCGTGCCGTCCGGCTCGATGTAGGGCGCATCGGCACTGGCGTGCATCCAGCTGCCCAGATGCATCTCATACACCGCGATCGGCTGCTCCAGGGGATCGCGGCTGTCGCGCTCGGCCATCCAGGCCTGGTCACCCCAGCTGTAGCCCCCGATGGGATGCACGATCGAGGCGTTGGCCGGCCGCACCTCATGGCGGAAGCCGTAGGGATCGGCCTTCTGGTAGCAGTGGCCCGCCTGGGTGCGGATCTCGTACTTGTAGATCGCTCCGGCAGCCAGGCCGGGGATGAACAGTTCCCACAGCCCGCCCAGGCGGCTCTGCATCGGGTGGTGGCGCCCGTCCCAGTTGTTGAACGGCCCCAGCATCGCCACGCTGCGTGCGTTGGGGGCCCAGAGGCAGAACATCACTCCGGCCACGCCGCCCTGCTCGGTGATGTGGGCGCCCAGGCGCCGCCACACGTGGTGATGGTTGCCCTCGGCGAACAGGTGGCGATCCAGCTCACCCATCCATTCCTCGCGGAAGGCCCAGGGGTCGTGGGTCTCGTGGGTGATGCCGCCGCGCAGCACCCGCACCCGGTAGTCCTTGCCGGGATTGTGGGGGAGTTCCGCCTCGAACACCCAGGGGTGATGGGGCGTGCTGGTGGCGTGAATCGCGGATCCAACCAGCAGCTCCACCCGCTCGGCCTCCGGCATCCACACCCGCACCACCCAGCCGCCAGCGTCGATCGGCTGGGGTCCCAGCACCGCGAAGGGGTGGTCGTGGCGACATTCCGCCAGGCGCAGTCCGTCCTCCACCATCCAGTCGAGAGCGGGGACGGGCATGGCGGATCAGCGTCGGCGGGGCGAGCTTAGGGCGGTCGCCGGCGGCCCCCCGCCTGCTGCGGGTTGCTTCAGGGCTGGGCGCCCGCGTTGCTGCCGGCCGCGAACTTGCGGGGCCGGATCGGATCCTGGGGGAAATTCACGCCCACGATCTCGTTGTTGGTGTTGAGGATCACGAACAGCGAATCGGTGACCTGCGCGAACTCGGTGGACACCAGCACCAGCTGGGCCTGATCGTTGTGGTCGGCCTCGACAACGCGTCGAACCTCCACGAAGTCACCGGTGCGACGCTGCAGTTCCCGCCAGCGGCTCTGCAGCGAGGCGGCGCTGAACTCCTGCTGCATGGGCAGGCTCAGAAAGCTCTGGGCGGTGGCGAACTGTCCGGAGCCCAGGGCCTGCACAAAGGCGCCGGCCACCTTTGAGGGCTCGGCGTCGGTGAGGTCGAAGTGGTACGCGTCGAGCCGGCCGCTGTCGTCGAGCACGATGAACAGATCCCGGGTGCCCTCCGTGGTCTCCAGGCTCGCCTCCACGGTGGTGGTGTGCAGACCGCCGCGCACGCTCAGCAGGGTCCAGCCCAGCAGCCGGGGTTCCGTGCGGATCCGCTCCGCCACCAGGGCCGGGCTGCTGATCGCCTTCAGTGCATCCGAGAACTCCGCGTAGCGCCGCTCCGGGTCGCGGGTCTGCACCGCCTCGAGGATGCGGTTGGCCGCCTGGCGGGCCTCCGCCACGCTCAGGCGGGTCTTCGCTGCGCTGGTGTCGGTTGCCGTACCGCCACCGGTCGTCTGGGCCAGGGCGCCGACGGGGGTGCTCCCCAGCACCAGGCCCAGGGCCAGGCCGGCGACCAGAACGGTGGAGCGTGGCCTGAGCGCGAACAGCATCACGGGGCTGACCAGGGGTGGCCACAGTTTGCCCCAGGATCCAGGCCCTCCAGGGGCTCGAGGCTGAATTCCGCTCCGTCGCAGTCCAGTTCCAGGGTCACCACGCGATGGTCCGGGCCGCTGCCGCCCCAGGGAGGCTCACCGTTGCCTGGATTCACCGCCACCTGGGGCCAGGCCGCCGCTGCCAGCGACAGCCGCAGCCGCTCCCCCTGGTGCAGCTGCAGCAGCAGGGGCTGCAGCCACACCTGCCGCCAGTCCGCCTGCAGGCAGGTGTGGCCGAGCTGTCGGCACACGCCTGTGCTGAGCTGCCGGACCGCTCCCTCAAGGCTGACGCTGCTCAGGGCCACGCAGAGATCGAAGCCGGGCTGATCGGCGGCGACCCGCAGCCGCAGCCGGGGCCGTGCCAGCAGCCGCAGGGGCTTCTCCACCGGGGCACTGGTGAAGCACACCACGTCGCGCCGCTGGTCCAGGTCGCCGCGCTCACAGGGTCCGGGATCGAGGCCCAGATGACCGCCACGGCCGGGCACCGGTCGCCACGGGTCGTGCACCAGCCAGCGCCTCCGCACCCCGGGCACCGGCTCAGTGCCATCCCCCGCCACCACCAGGGCCTCACCGCTCAGCCGCCAGCGGCGCACTGTCGCCAGGCCCTGCCTCAGTGCGGCGGAGGCTGGCGCGGTGGGCACGCTCCACCAGCTGCCGTCGCTCCGGTCCTGCACCAGCACCGGCGCTTCGGGTGCCGCCGCCGGGGTCCTGTGCTGCAGATGCTGCTGAAAAAACCTGAACAGCGCTCCATCGATGCCGTCGCGCCAGTTCAGATGGGTCCAGGCGCCGATGCGCAGCAGGGGGTTGCCACCGCCCTGTCCGGCCCGCCGCCAGAGCGCCAGCACCCCATCCAGGTGCGGGTCGTCCCAGCCGCCGATCAGCAGCATCGGCCGCTGCCAGAGGGCCGGGGGCGGTTCGTGCCGGATCCAGCCCTGGCTCTGGCCGGGATCCTGCCGCAGCCAGCGCAGGGCCATGCCGGCCGGATCCAGCTCCTCCAGCAGCTCCGGTCCCTCCTCCAGAAAGTGGCCCGACCCGAGGCTGCGGCGGATGCGCCGCCAGCCGTCCCGATCGCCCCGTCGCCGGCACTGCAGTGCCGCCAGCTGCAGTCCCCAGCCCAGCCCCAGGGCCCACCAGTGGGCACCACCGGCACTCGCCCAGTGGGTGCGCTCATCCAGTCCCGCCATCGCCGGGGCCAGGCAGTCCGGCAGTCCCGCCGCGTCGTCGGCATCGCTGAGCAGCTGGGTGAGGCCCTGGTAGGAAAAGCCGTACATCCCCACCCGGCCGTTGCAGCCGGGCAGCCGCCGCGCCCAGCGCAGGCTGTCGGCGCTGTCGCGGGCCTCCTGGGCGAACCCGGTGAAGTGTCCTTCCGAGTCGCCCTGGCCGCGGACGTCCTGCACCACCACCTGAAAGCCCTGGCGGGCGAAGCAGAGCGGATGGGGGAGGGTGGGGGTGGAGGCGATGGAGCGGCCGTAGGGCTGGCGCATCAGCAGCACCGGCCAGGGGCCGCTACCGCCGGGCTGCCAGATGCGGCTGATCAGCCGCACGCCGTCGCGGCAGGTGAGCCAGGCGTCCTGCCAGTGCACCGGCTGTCCGTTCAGCGCACGTCGGGGCAGTGCATGCCCACCACGTAGGTGGTGAGAACCTCGGCTTCCACAGGGGTCAGGCCCTCCTGGGCGGCGATCATGCGGGTGGCCTGCTCGCTGGTGTACGAGACCCCCTGCGTGTTCAGTTCGCGCAGCTGGCTGCAGAGAGCCTTGGCCCGGGCCGGATCCCGCCGCACCGACTCAAGCAGACTCGACTGGGCCTGCAGAGGCGCCGGCACCACGGCCGCGCCAAGCCCGGCCAGCAGGAGTGCCAGTGAGGCCAGCATTCCGCTGAGTCGGGGGCTGGTTCGCCTGCTCCGCGGCCGGCAGCGGCCCTGGGGCGGAAAGTGGTGCAAAGCAGCCACATCCTGTCCGCAACTGGGTCCATTCCAGGGCTGACCGGGTCCGTCCGGGCCGGTCTGGGGTCAGTTTGCGGCCCGGCGAGCCCGGGAGATCCAGTCCTGCAGGGTGGCCATGTCAGGCGGTGTCACCGCCTGACCGGTGAGGCGCCGCTGCAGCCGGCCGGTCTGCACCCAGAGCTGCTGCGGGTCGGCCCGGGCCAGCCCGCGGGCATCGGCGATGCCGGCATGCAGCAGCAGGGCGGCCTGGGCCGGTTCGAGCCCCACAGCCACCACCAGCCGCGCCTGGCCCCGCAACCGGCGCAGGGTGAGCTCACTGGCACCGCCCTGGCCGGCCAGCTGGCGCAGCTGGGGGTCATCCAGCTGCGCCAGAGCCTGCCAGCTGCGGACCCCATGGCGCTCCAGCAGCCTGGCCTCGGCGGCGGCATGGGCGGGGGGTTGCCAGGCCGGGATGTTCACGGCCCTGCGGTCGGGCTGCCGGTCACGGTCAACGAGCCGTCGGCGAAGTTGCGGATGGCCTCGGCCACCACCACCGGCCGGCTGAGGCCTGCGGCCACCCGCTCCACGCCCCGCAGTCGCACCCGCACGAGGCCCTCCGGGATGGCGCGGCCGCTGCCGCTGAGATTGCGGGCCACCTGCTCGACGCTGGCCCTGGCGGTGGCGGCATCCAGGTCGGCCGGCGCCGCGGCCACCACCAGATCGCTGCCGTTGTCGAACACCACCGGCACACTCACCGCTCCCTCCACCGTGATCCGGGGCCGGTAGCTCACCGCGAAGGCGAGGCAGGAAAGGGAGAGCAGCACCGTGAAGCTGGTGATCCCCACCAGACGGAAGCGGATGCCCCAGCGCAGCACAAACGCGGCGATCGTGAGCACCGCCAGCAGGCCGCCGGCGGCCCCCAGCCATTCCCCGGCCACCAGCAGGATCGGATCGGTGCTCATCGGTTGCTGCTCGCTGATGCCGCTTGGTTTGGGTTGGCCGGGACCCGGGGGGTCTTGGCAACGCCCTTATATTGCGGCCCTGGCGGAAACGGCGTCTCCAGATTCATGGCGGAGTTGCCACCCAA
>JBFLKL010000041.1:0-5698 GCA_040883175.1 Synechococcaceae cyanobacterium
CGAAATGCCTGCCAGAACGGCCAGAAACAGGGTGAGCGTGGAACTCACCTGGGTGATCAGATCCTTGTAGGGGATGTTCGGGGCCACGGCAAAGTCTCGAACGCCACGCCGGGCCGCCAGAAGATTCGTGGCCTGAAAGATAGCGTCGTCAACGTCCTGCTTGCCAACAGCGGCAATTTCAATATAGTCCACGGGAATGCCCAGCCCGGCGATCGTGCCTCGCAGGAAGATCGAGAAAGTGGTCATCGGCACATACACAAACTCATCGGGGCTCTGCTTATTCAGGCTTCCCTTGGGCTGCATCACGCCGATCACCCGGAAGGAGACATTCTGGATCAGGATGGTCTGCCCAATCGGATCACGTTGATTGAAAAACTGCTGGGCAATGGCGCTGCCAAGCACCGCCACCCTTGCTGTCTGCTCCACTTCCTCGGCTGAAAAGAACCGGCCCCGGGCGACCGTTTCATTCTTCACGCTCAGGTAGGGAGCAGTGGTTCCTGTCACCCAGATGAACTGGCTGGTGCTGCCCACCCTTCCCAGATACGTGGCTCCCACCACCGGGGCCACCGCCTTGATGGCTGGTGTACCAAGGCCGAGGGCTTCGGCATCCCCCAACAGCAGCTTCGGTTCCTTGGTCACCTGCTGACTCGACTTGTCGGCTCTGGCATAGGCGATCAGCCGGTTCGGTCCATGGAAGTCCTCCAGCCGCTGGATCGTGTGCAGCTTGGCCGACTCTCCCAGCGAGGCCATCGCCACAAACGAGGCATTGCCGATGATCACCCCCAGCATCGTGAGCACGCTGCGCAGGGGGTGGGCAACCAGCGACTGGGCCGCCGAATGAAACGAATCCCGCAGGCTCAGCATGGCGAAGGGTCAGTTCTGCTGCGCGAAGCCGGGAATCTGCACACCCGGGGGTGGCGCCGAGATCAGCACCCGATCACCGTCTTCCAGGCCATCCACGATCTGCACATAGTCGCCGCTGATCCGGCCGGGGGTGACGGGAACAAACTCCAGACCCCCCACCGGCTTGGAGCGGATCACACCCTTGCTGTCGTTGTCGGCCGAGGTGAGAGCCGCCAGCGGGATCACCAGGGCGTTGGGGATCGGATCGGCGAGGAAACGAACCTGCACCTTCATGGCCGGCTTCAGTGTCCCCAGACCCGTCTCGATCGCCACCGTCACCGGAAAGGAATTCACCTCGTTCTCGGCCACTGCACGAGGTGACACCATGTTGACAGTACCCCTGAAGACATCATTGGGAAACGCATCCGTTCTCACTTCAGCGCTCTGACCGGGAACGATCTCCGTGAGGCTCGCCTCCGGCAGCTTCGCGATCACCTCCAGTCCACTGGAGAGCTCGGCGATCGAGGTGGACGTGGCCCCCGCTCCCTCCGACGCCGCCGTCGTGGGCGTCACGAACTGCCCTTCCTGCGCGTAGAGCCGCGTGATGATGCCGGCAAAGGGTGTGTACACCTTGGTGTTGCGCAGTTCCGCTTCGCTCTGCTGGATCAGGAAGCGGGCCTCCTCGATCCTCACCGCCGCCTCCTGCACCCGGATCTGCGCCTGGCGCTCGGCGTTGCGCAGCTCCTCCATCAGCTCCATCGAGATCGCCCCGCTGGCCAGCAGCGGCTCATGCCGGGCCCGGCGCGACCGGGCCACCTCGGCATCGGCCCGGGCCCCCTCCAGCTGCGCCTGGGCGCCCTGCAGCTGGGCCCGCACCTGGTTGAGCTTCGCCTGCAGCTGATCACTCTCCATCTCCGCCACCAGCTGGCCCGCCTGCACCCGGTCACCCTCGCGGATGTAGAGGCGCTCGATGCGGCTGGCCACGTTCGGGCTCAGGTTCACCCGTCGCACCGCGTTGACCTCACCACCTGCCTCGGTGGAGGCGCCCAGATCCATGCGCTTCACCGCCACCGTCTGGATCGCATCGGCGGCCTGCTGGGCCGCCTGCGGCCGCCGCACCAGCAGTTCGAAGGCGATGCCGCCGCCGACCGCCGCCACCAACGCCAGAGCAAGCCAAACTCTCCGGCGCTTCGGCTTGCGCACGGAGGGCACCGTCACCAGTCGCTGCTTACCTGGGTCGGCTGCTTCAGAGCGGATGGAGGGCAGAGCCATGGGCGTCAGATTGGCACTCTCAAGCGGCGGTCGGGGGGTGCGAGGCCCGCTGGTGCCAGGTCCAGGCGTGGCTGATGATCGTGTCCAGCTCCGGATAGGCCGGCCGCCACCCGAGCTCCGCCTGCGCCTTGCCGGCACTGGCCACCAGCGCCGGCGGATCACCGGCACGCCGCGGGGCCACATGGGCCAGCAGGCCGCGGTCCGTCACCCGGCGGGCCGCGTCCAGCACCTGCTGCACGGAGTAGCCGGTGCCATTGCCCAGGTTGTAGATCCGCGGGGCGCAACCGCTCGCGGCTTCCTGGCCGATCAGCTGCTGCAGGCCCAGCACATGGGCGTCGGCGAGGTCGCACACGTGGATGTAGTCGCGGATGCAGGTGCCATCCGGGGTGGGGTAGTCGTCGCCGAACACCTGCACCCCCGGCCGGCGGCCCGCCATCGCCTCCAGCACCAGCGGGATCAGGTGCGTCTCCGGGGTGTGGTCCTCGCCCAGGTCGCCGGCGGGGTCGGCGCCGGCGGCGTTGAAATAGCGGAAGATCACGCTCGGCAGGCCGTAGGCGGCGCCGAAGTCGCGCAGCAGCTGCTCCACCATCCACTTGCTGCGGCCGTAGGGATTGATCGGCCGCTGGGGGGTGTCCTCGGTGATCGGCACCGCATCGGGAATGCCGTAGGTGGCGCAGGTGGACGAGAACACGATCGGGATCGCGGCACCGCTACCGGAGCGCACCGGCTCCACCAGCGCCTCCAGCAGGGCCAGGGAATCCCCCAGGTTGTTGCGGTAATACTTCGCCGGATCCTGCACCGACTCGCCCACATAGGCATAGGCGGCGAAATGCAGCACCGCCTGCACCCCCTCGCCGCCGCAGGCCGGATGCTCGCCGCGGAGCAGCTGATCGATCAGGGCCCTGTCGCCGAGCTGGCCCACCACCAGGGGCACCCGCAGCACCTCCTCCACGATGCGGCGATGGCCGTACACCAGGTTGTCGAGCACGATCGGGCTGTAGCCGGCCCGCTGCAGGGCCCGCACGGTGTGGCTGCCGATGTAGCCGGCGCCACCGGTCACGAGCAGCTTCATGGGTCACCTCCCAGCCGCTCGCGGAAGTAGGCGATCGTGGGCTCCAGCCCCTGCTCCAGGCTCACCGTCGGCTCCCAGCCCAGTTCCCGCCGCGCCAGGTCGATCACCGGCTGGCGCTGCAGCGGGTCGTCCTGGGGCAGGGGCAGGCTGGTGAGTTCCAGGGCGGGATTGATCCGCTCCCGCACCAGTTCCGCCAGCTGGCGGATCGTGAACTCGCCGGGGTTGCCGATGTTGATCGGGCCGCTGTGCGCCCCGTTCATCAGCCGGATCATCCCCTCGATCAGATCGTCCACATAGCAGAAGCTGCGCGTCTGGCTGCCGCCGCCGTAGAGGGTGAGCGGCTCACCGCGCAGGGCCTGCACGATGAAGTTGCTCACCACCCGGCCGTCATCGGGCAGCATGCGCGGCCCGTAGGTGTTGAAGATGCGCATCACCCGGATCTCGGTGCCGTGCATGCGCTGGTAGTCGAAGCAGAGCGTCTCGGCGATGCGCTTGCCCTCGTCGTAGCAGCTGCGGATGCCGATCGTGTTCACGCAGCCGCGGTAGCTCTCGGGCTGGGGATGCACCTCCGGATCGCCATACACCTCACTGGTGCTGGCCAGCAGCAGCCGCGCCCCCACCCGCCGCGCCAGGCCCAGCATGTTGTAGGTGCCGAGAAAACTCGTCTTGGCGGTCTTGATCGGATTGAACTGGTAGTGCACCGGCGAGGCCGGGCAGGCCAGGTGCCAGATCCGGTCCACCTCCAGCCGGATCGGCTCGGTGACGTCGTGGCGGATCAGCTCGAAGCGCGGATGGCCGATCCACTGGCGCACGTTCTCCTTGCGCCCGGTGAAGTAGTTGTCGAGGCAGATCACCTCCTCGCCGGCCTCCATCAGCCGGTCCACCAGGTGGGAGCCGAGGAAGCCGGCACCGCCGGTGATCAGGTTGCGCATCAGAGCAGCGGGCATGGCTCAGCCCTCCCCCACGCGCCACACGTTCAGCCCCGCCGCCCGGGCCGCCGCGGCGTCGGCGATCGCCCGGGCGTCGAACAGCCAGCTCGGACGCCGCATCACCGCCGCGATCGGGCCCCAGTCGAGCCGGTGGTACTGCTCCCACTCGGTGAGGATCAGCACCGCGTCGGCCCCGCGGGCGGCCTCGAGCGGATTGAGGGCCGGGAACCAGCCCCCGTCACCGTTCAGCAACCGGTAGGTGGAGGCGGTGGAAGGGTCGGTGTCCAGCGGCTCACAACCCAGATCACGGCAGATCTGGCTCTGCTCCACCTTCGGGTCCACGATCGCCAGCTGCGCCCCCTCCTCGATCAGGTCGCGGCAGATGCGGATCGCCGGCGCCTCACGCGTGTCGTTGGTGTCGGCCTTGAAGGCGAAGCCCAGCACCGCCAGCCGCTTGCCGCTCACCGTGCCGAACAGGCTGTTCACCACCAGCCGGGCGATGCGGTGCTGCTGCCAGGTGTTCAGCCCCACCACCGACTCCCAGTAGCTGGCCACCTCCTCCAGCCGGTAATGGCGGCAGAGGTACACCAGGTTGAGGATGTCCTTCTGGAAGCAGCTGCCGCCGAAGCCCGGCCCCGCCTGCAGAAACTTCGGTCCGATGCGCGAGTCGGTGCCGATCGCCCGCGCCACCTCGCGCACATCCGCCCCGGTGGCCTCGCACAGCGCGGCGATGCCGTTGATCGACGACACCCGCTGGGCCAGGAAGGCGTTGGCGGTGAGCTTGCTCAGCTCGCTGCTCCAGACGTTGGTGCGCAGGATCCGCTCCGGGGGCACCCAGGCGCCATACACCTGCGCCAGGGCCTCGATCGCGCCATCGTCCTCGCCGCCGATCAGCACCCGATCCGGCTCCTCCAGATCCCGGATCGCCGTGCCCTCGGCCAGGAACTCCGGGTTGGAGAGCACCGAGAAGGTCTTGGCGCCGCCGGCGCTGTCCTGAGCGGCTTCCAGGATCGTCTTCACCGCTTCGGCGGTGCGCACCGGCAGGGTGCTCTTCTCCACCACGATCGTGTGGCCGCTGGCCGCGGCGGCCACCTGCCGCGCCGAAGCCTCGATCCAGCGCAGATCGCTCGCCTGGCCCGCGCCCACGCCGCGCACCTTGGTGGGTGTGTTCACCGACAGGAACACCATGTCGGCCTTGGCGATGGCGCCATCCACCGCGGTGGTGAAGTGCAGGTTGCGGCCCCGCGCCCGGCCCACCACCAGATCGAGGCCAGGTTCGTAGACCGGCAGACGGCTCAGATCGTCGTGATTCCAGGCTGCGATCCTGGCCTCATTCAAATCAACAACCGTGACCTGAATGTGTGGGCAGCGGTCGGCGATCACCGCCATGGTGGGACCACCAACATAACCAGCCCCGATGCAACAGATTGAGCGAATATCTTTCGCTGACACCATCTAAATGCCGGCTCTAATCTGGGCTGGAGAATACTCCCATGAGAATTCCCTGAGTCCCGACAGTGTGTTCAATCTGTGACAACCCTGGCTGAAATGGTTCTCATTACCAGGCCTGGCTCTCCCGATA
>JBFLKL010000282.1:0-2645 GCA_040883175.1 Synechococcaceae cyanobacterium
ACCAGCAGCGTCCCAGGGAACGCCACAACAGTTCGCCCCACCACCACCGGCTCCGACCTACGGTCAGTTGCGCAGGCGGCCCCGTCGATGCCTGCCAAGACCTCCAGCAGCGAGCTCCCCCTGGACAGCGATCGTTCCTTCCTGCGCGTCAGCGGAGGACGCCGGCTCAGCGGCGAACTCCATGTGAGCGGCGCCAAGAACTCGGCGCTGGTGCTGATGGCCGCCTGCCTGCTCACCAGCGACCCTATCCGCCTGCGCAATGTGCCGGCCCTCACCGACATCGAGGGCATGGCGGACATGCTGGAGAGCCTCGGTGGCCGCGTCGAACGCCACGGCGATGCCCTGGAGCTGGACGGCTCCGGCATCAACTCCTCAGCGGCTCCCTACGAGCTGGTGAACAGCCTGCGGGCCAGCTTCTTCTGCATCGGCCCCCTGCTCGCCCGCATGGGCATGGCCAGGGTGCCCCTCCCCGGCGGTTGCAAGATCGGCAGCAGGCCGGTTGAAGAGCACGTCAAGGGACTCAAGGCCCTCGGCGCCCAGGTCACCATCGAGCACGGCGTGGTCACGGCTGCTGTGGCAGGGCCCTGCCGTCGCCTCAGCGGCGCCCGCATCGTGCTCGACTGCCCGAGCGTGGGCGCCACCGAGACCCTGATGATGGCGGCCGCCCTGGCCGACGGCGAGACGGTGATCGAGAACGCCGCGCTCGAGCCCGAGGTGGTGGATCTGGCCGATCTGCTGGTGGCCATGGGTGCCCGGATCCGTGGTGCGGGCACGCCCACCATCTGCATCGCCGGTGTCGATCGCCTGCATGGCGCTGACTATTCGGTGATCCCGGATCGCATCGAGGCAGGCACCTTTCTGCTGGCCGCCGCCATCACCCGCTCCAGCCTCAGGGTGGCTCCGCTGATTCCCGCCCACCTCTGTGCCGTGCTCAGCAAGCTGGAGCAGGCCGGCTGCCGGATCGAACACGACGACGAGGGCCTGACCCTTTCCGCCCGGCACATCATCGGTGTGGATCTGCGCACCCAGCCCTTCCCCGGCTTTCCCACCGACCTGCAGGCACCGTTCATGAGCCTGCTGGCCACGGCCGAGGGCACCAGCATGGTGACCGAGTGCATCTTCGAAAACCGGCTGCAGCATGTGGCCGAGCTGCAGCGCATGGGTGCCTCCATCCGCACCCAGGGCAACACAGCCTTCCTTGAGGGCGTCTCCAGGCTCAGCGGCGCTCCGGTGCAGGGCACCGACCTGCGGGCCTCGGCCGCCATGGTGCTGGCCGGCCTGGCAGCCGAGGGAACCACCGAGGTGTATGGCCTTGAATACCTGGATCGCGGCTACGCCAACCTCGAAGACAAGCTGAACGCCGTGGGTGCGGCGATCAGCCGCTGCGGCCCAACCCTGAAGGCCGGCGCCAGCGCCCTTGCCGCCTAAGCTCCCAGGGCTGGGAGCGTGCCGGAATTGGTAGACGGACTCGACTCAAAATCGAGCGCCTTCGGGCATGTGGGTTCAAGTCCCACCGCTCCTATGACCTCCCCGGCGGCCAGCACCGCTCCGGTCTCCGCCGATCCTGCCGCGGTGGCCTCGGCGTCGTCAGCGCCGCCCCAGGCCGAAGCCCCCCCCGGCCCCGTGATGGACACCTACGCCCGCTTCCCTGTGGAGCTGGCCCGGGGCAAGGGGGTTTGGCTGTGGGACACCGGCGGACGGCGCTACCTCGACTGCGTCGCCGGCATCGCCGTTTGCACCCTGGGTCACAGCGACAGGCGCCTGCGCAAGGCCCTCAGCCGCCAGCTGGGGCGCCTGCAGCATGTGTCGAACCTCTACCGCATTCCGGAGCAGGAGCAGCTGGCCGCGGCGCTCACCGCGCGCAGCTGCTTCGACCGGGTGTTCTTCTGCAATTCCGGTGCCGAGGCCAACGAGGCGGCCATCAAGCTGGCGCGCAAACACGGCCTTCTGGTACGGGGCATCGACGGCCGCGACGGACGCCACCCCCTGATCCTCACCGCCCAGGCCAGCTTCCACGGCCGCACCCTGGCCGCCGTCACGGCCACGGGCCAGCCCCGCTATCACCAGGGCTTCGAGCCGATGGTGCAGGGCTTCCGCTACTTCCCCTACAACGACACCGCCGCCTTCGAGGCGCTGCTGGGCGAATGCGAGGCCGACGGTCCCCGGGTGGCAGCGGTGCTGGTGGAGCCGCTCCAGGGTGAGGGTGGGGTGAATCCCGGGGATCCGGGCTTCTTCCAGCGCCTGCGCCAGCTCTGCGACGAGCACCGCATCCTGCTGATCTTCGATGAGGTGCAGATCGGCGTGGGGCGCAGCGGCCGCCTCTGGGGCTATGAGCGGCTGGGGGTGGAGCCGGACGCCTTCACCCTGGCCAAGGGACTCGGCGGCGGGATCCCCATCGGTGCACTGGCGGTGAAGCGGGCGGTGGATCACTTCCGCCCCGGCGACCACGCCAGCACCTTCGGCGGCAATCCCTTCGCATGCCGCGCCGGACTCACGGTGCTGGCCGAGATCGAGCGGCGCGATCTGCTGACCCATGTGCAGCGCCGGGGCGAGCTGCTGCGGCAGCTGCTGGAGCAGCTGGTGGCCCGCCACCCCCAGCTGCTGGCGGGCCAGCGGGGCTGGGGGCTGCTGCAGGGGCTGGTGCT
>JBFLKL010000283.1:0-3639 GCA_040883175.1 Synechococcaceae cyanobacterium
CGCCTGCCGATGGACGATCCGGCCGCCCTGGATGCCCGCCTGGCCGCCCTGGGGCTGACGGCCGCGGCGGACGCGGACCCCAGCGGAGCGCAGCCATGACCACCTCGCACCAGTTGCAACTGCGCTGCTGTGCCGCCAGCGGCTGCCGCTCCGCCGGCTCCGAAGCCCTGCAGGCGGCCCTGCTCGCCGCCCGCGACCAGCTCGGCGGCGCCGCCGAGGCAGTCACGATCAAGCCGGTGGGTTGCCTGCGGCTTTGCGGCCGCGGGCCGCTGGTGGCCCTCGACCGCAGCGGTGGGCAGGGCCAGGAGCCAGGCCGCTGCAGCACCGAGCTCTACGCCGAGCTCACCCCCGCGCAGGCGCCGGCCCTGCTGGCGGCGGCCACCGGCATGGCCAGCGGTCGTGCCGATGGGCTGGCCGACCAGCGCCTCGATCCCGCCCACCCCTTCTTCGCCCTGCAGCAGGCGGTGGTGCTGGAGGGCTGCGGCGTGGTGAACCCCGAGTCGATCGACGACGCCCTGGCCCACGGCAGCTATGCCCAGCTGCGGCGGGTGCTGCTGGAGTGCACCCCCGAGCAGGTGCGCGACCAGGTGAAGCGCAGTGGCCTGCGCGGCCGCGGCGGCGCCGGCTATCCCACGGGCCTGAAGTGGGACACCGTGGCCCTGCAGCCGCCTGGCCCCCGCACCGTGGTGTGCAACGCCGATGAGGGCGACCCCGGCGCCTTCATGGACCGCAGCGTGCTGGAGAGCGATCCCCACCGGCTGATCGAGGGCATGGCGATCGCCGCCTATGCCGTGGGCGCCGAGCAGGGCTATGTCTACGTGCGGGCCGAGTATCCGCTGGCGATCGAGCGCCTGCGGCTGGCCCTCAAGCAGGCCCGCACCAAGGGGCTGCTGGGGGCCCGCATCGCCGGCAGCAGCTTCAACCTGCGCCTGGAGGTGCGGGTGGGGGCCGGCGCCTACGTGTGCGGCGAGGAAACGGCGCTGCTGGCCTCGATCCAGGGGCAGCGCGGCACGCCCCGGCCGCGGCCGCCGTTCCCTGCCCAGGTGGGCCTGTGGGGCGCGCCCACCCTGATCAACAACGTGGAGACCCTGGCTTCGATCCCGGTGATCCTGCGCGAGGGCGGCGACTGGTATGCCGCCATCGGCACCGAGGGCAGCAAGGGCACCAAGGTGTTCGCCCTCTCCGGGGCGGTGGAGCGCACCGGGCTGGTGGAGGTGCCGATGGGCACCAGCCTGCGCACGGTGGTGCAGACCATCGGCGGTGGCGTGCCCGGCGCCGATGGGCCCAACGGCGGCGTCAAGGCGGTGCAGACCGGTGGCCCCTCCGGCGGCTGCATCCCGGCTCACCTTCTCGACACCCCGGTGGACTACGAGAGCCTGAAGGCCCTGGGCTCGATGATGGGCTCGGGCGGCCTGGTGGTGATGGGCGAGACCACCTCGATGCCGGAGGTGGCACGCCACTTCATGCGCTTCAGCGTCAACGAGAGCTGCGGCAAGTGCGTGCCCTGCCGCGCCGGCACCGTGCAGCTGGCCCAGATGCTGGATCGCTTCGTGGAGCGGCGGGCGTCCCTGGCCGACCTGGAACGGCTCGAGGAGCTCTGCCGGATGGTGGGCGCCACCAGCCTGTGCGGCCTGGGCCAGGCGGCGCCCAACCCGGTGCTGAGCACCCTGCGCTACTTCCGCCAGGAATACCAGGCGGCCTGCCGGGATCCGGGCCAGTGCGAACCCCTCGATGCCTGCCTGCTGCAGGAGGTGACCCGATGAGCGTGCACACCCTCACGGTGGACGGTGTGGAGGTGGCCGTTCCCGACGGCGCCACGCTGCTGGATGCGGTGCGGGCCGCCGGAGCCGAGCTGCCCACCCTCTGCCACCTCGACGGCCTCACGCCGGTGGGCGCCTGCCGGCTCTGCCTGGTGGAGCTGGAGGGCAGCGGCAAGCTGCAGCCCGCCTGCGCCACCGCCGCCGGCGAGGGCATGGCGGTGCTCACCCAGACGCCCCAACTGCAGGAGTGGCGGCGCATGGCCGTGGAGCTGTTCTTCGCGGAGGGCAACCACGTGTGCGCCTTCTGCGTGGCCAACGGCAACTGCGAGCTGCAGGACGTGGCGGTGGCGGTGGGGATGGATCACTCCCGCTTCCCCTACCAGTACCCCAACCGCCGGGTGGATGCCTCCCACCCCCGCTTCGCGATCGACCACAACCGCTGCATCCTCTGCACCCGCTGCGTGCGCGTGTGCGACGAGATCGAGGGTGCCCACGTGTGGGACGTGGCCAACCGCGGCGCCGAGTGCTCGATCATCGCCGGGCTGGATCAGCCCTGGGGCGAGGTGCAGGCCTGCACCTCCTGCGGCAAGTGCGTGGACGTGTGCCCCACCGGCGCCATCTTCCACAAGGACGACACCACCGCCGAGAAGGAGGCGCACCGGGAGCGGCCCCAGCTGCTGCGGACCGCCCGCGAACAGCACCAATGGCAGAACCAATGACGAACACTCCCCCGAAACTGCGTTTCGCCACGGTGTGGCTGGCGGGCTGCAGCGGCTGCCACATGTCGTTTCTCGACCTCGATGAGTGGCTGTTCGAGCTGGCCGCGCACGTGGATGTGGTGTTCTCGCCGGTGGCCAGCGACGTCAAGACCTATCCCGAGAACGTGGATGTGTGCCTGGTGGAGGGTGCGGTGGCCAACGCCGACAACCTGGAGCTGGCCCTGCAGCTGCGCCAGCGCACCCGGATGGTGATCTCGTTCGGCGACTGCGCGGTGACGGGCAACGTGCCGGCCCTGCGCAACCTCTGGAGCGAGGTGGATGGCGGCAGCCGCCAGAGCGTGCTGGATCGCGGCTACCTGGAGCTGGCCGACACCGGCGCCCAGCACCCCCACGCCCCAGGCATCGTGCCGGAGCTGCTGGAGCGGGTGCGGCCCCTGCACGAGGTGATCCCGGTGGACCTCTACCTGCCCGGCTGCCCGCCATCGGCGGAGCGCATCCGCGCCGCCATCGAGCCGCTGCTCAGCGGTGAGGTGCCGGCGATGGAAGGCAGGGCGATGTTGAAGTTCGGCTGAGGCACCCATGACCCGCACGATCACGATCGACCCGGTGACCCGCATCGAGGGTCACGCCAAGATCACCCTGCACCTCGATGAGGCGGGGCGGCTGGCCGATGCCCGCTTTCACGTGGTGGAGTATCGGGGCTTCGAAACCTTCTGCGAGGGGCGGCCGTTCACCGAGATGGCCGGGATCACGGCCCGCATCTGCGGCATCTGTCCGGTGAGCCACCTGCTGGCGGCGGCGAAAACGGGCGACAAGCTGCTGGCGGTGCAGCCGCCGCCCGCTGCCCGCAAGCTGCGGCGGATGCTCAACCTGGCCCAGCTCTGCCAGAGCCATGCCCTCTCGTTCTTTCACCTCAGCAGCCCCGATTTCCTGCTGGGCTGGGAGAGCGATCCGGCCCGGCGCAATGTGTTCGGCCTGATGGCGGCCGACCCGGATCTGGCCCGGGCCGGCATCCGCCTGCGCCAGTTCGGCCAGCAGGTGCTGGAGCTGCTCGGGGGACGCAAGATCCATTCGGCCTGGGCCGTGCCCGGCGGCGTGCGCACGCCCCGGAGCGCTGAGGCCCGGGAGTGGATGCTGGAGCGGCTGCCGGAGGCCAAGGC
>JBFLKL010000284.1:0-14458 GCA_040883175.1 Synechococcaceae cyanobacterium
AGATGTTCTCGTCGAGCTTGCTACCCCACAGCCGCTTCTCGGAGCCAGCGTAATCGAACTTCCACCCATCGCTGTCACGCCGCAGTTGAAGGGATCGTGGCTGGTGAGACTGGCCAGCAGGGGGTGGAACAGCTCCCTGTCGCCCTCGCTGAACTGGCCGGAACCGATCAGGGCAAGCACCTCCCGCACCATCGGGTCCTGATCGATCCAGGAGATCGGGTGATAGCCAAGCCGGTCGAGTTCGGCCACCTGCTCGGTGGTGTGGCCGAACAGGAAGAAGTTGTCATCGCCCACCCGCTCGCGGATCTCCACATTGGCCCCATCCAATGTGCCGATCGTCACGGCCCCGTTGAGCGCCATCTTCATGTTGCCAGTGCCGGAGGCCTCCTTGCCGGCGGTGGAGATCTGCTCGGAGAGATCCACCGCCGGGTACACCAGCTGGCCCAGCTTCACACTGAAATTAGGCAGGAACACCACCCGCAGGCGGCCCTCCATGGCCGGATCCATGTTCACGATCTCGGCAATGCCCACGATCAGGCGGATGATCAGCTTGGCCATGGCATAGCCCGGTGCCGCCTTACCCCCGAACAGGAAGGTGCGCGGCGGCAGATCCTCACCGTTGCGAAGGCGCAGGTAGCGCTCCACGATCAGCAGGGCAGCCAGGTGCTGGCGCTTGTATTCGTGGATCCGCTTCACCTGGACATCGAACAGGGAGGTGTGATCCAGCAGCAGCCCGAGCTGCTCATGCACATGCTGGATCAGCCGGCGCTTGCCGCGATCCTTCACGGTCTGCCAGCGCTCGAGGAAGGCCGGATCCCCGGCGTGGACGCTGAGGCCCTCAAGCGCCCCGAGGTCGTGGCGCCAGCGCTCACCCAGTTCCGCGTCCAGCAGGTCGGCCAGCGCCGGGTTGGCCACAGCCATCCAGCGCCTGGGTGTCACGCCGTTGGTGACATTGGTGAAGCGCTCGGGCCAGAGTTGGGCGAAATCCGCAAGCAGGTGCTCGCGCAGCAGCCGGCTGTGCAGCTCGGCCACACCGTTGGTGTGGTGGCAGCCCACCACCGCCAGGTGGGCCATGCGCACCCGCCGCCGGGGCCCCTCCTCGATCAGCGACAGGCGAGCCAGCTTCTCGGGATGGCCCGGATAGCGGATGCGCACCATCCGCAGGAAGCGAGCGTTGATCTCATAGATGATCTCCAGCTGGCGCGGCAGCAACTGCTCGAACAGGTCAACGCCCCAGGTTTCCAGCGCTTCCGGGAGCAGCGTGTGGTTGGTGTAGCTGAGACTGGCTGTCGTGATGGTCCAGGCGGTGTCCCAGTCGAGGTGGTGAACATCGAGCAGGAGCCGCATCAATTCGGCCACGGCGATGGCCGGGTGTGTGTCGTTGAGCTGAACGGCGAACTTGGTGTGGAACTGCTCAGGCGGCAGTCCCTGACCCTTGAGGATCCGGAACATGTCCTGAAGGGAACAGCTCACGAAGAAGATCTGCTGCGAGAGTCGCAGCCGCTTGCCCTGATCGAATTCGTCGTTGGGATACAGAACCTTGGAGAGGGTTTCCGACTGCATCTTTCGCATCACCGCGCGGGCGTAGTCGCCGGCGTTGAAGGAGGCGAAATCGAACGCGTCCGGTGCGGTGGCCGACCACAGCCGCAGGGTGTTGGCGGTGTTCACGCCGTAGCCCAGGATCGGCGTGTCGTAGGCCACGCCGATCACGGTCTGAGCACCGATCTGCACCGGGTAGCTCCACTCCGGGCGGATCACCTCCCAGGGATTGCCCTGGGCCAGCCAGGGATCGGTGCCCTCCTGCTGCCCCTGGGAGGTGATCTGCTGGCGGAAGATGCCGAACTCGTAGCGGATGCCGTAGCCGATCGCCGGGAGCTCCAGCGTGGCCATCGACTCCTGGAAACAGGCGGCCAGGCGACCGAGGCCGCCGTTGCCCAGGCCGGGCTCCGGTTCCTCCGCCAGCAGCACCTCGAGATCAAGCCCCAGTTCGGCGCAGGCGGCTTCCGCCTCGTGGCGGATGCCGAGATTCACCAGGTTGTTCTCCAGGTGGGGGCCCAGCAGGAATTCGGCGGAGAGGTAGACCGCCGTGCGCACATGGCTCTGGGTGTAGGTCTCAGCCGTGTCGACCCACTTCTGGAGCAGGCGATCGCGCACGGCCAGGGCCAGGGCCCGGTAGTGATCGTGACGGGTGGCCAGGGATGGGGATTTGGCCTGGCTGTAGAAGAGGTGGCGGCGGATCGCCTCGGCCAGGGGACTGGAGAGGGCAGACCCGGAGAGGGGCACGGTCTGGGCCGCAGCAGCGGGCTGGGACGGGGAATTCTCCAGGGCCATGGCGTGCGCGGCTGACTGCGGACAATCAGCCACCTTCCCCTCTCTGACGGGAGGCGTGCTGCCTGAACCACTACCGAAACCTGCGCTTAGGCAGTTGTGCTCAGCCCTTTTTCCAACGTGAGAGGCTCAGCACAACCCCTCAGGGCCGCTCGGCAGTCGCCGACTCGCCCGTATCGGCTCTGTCCCAATCCGGTATCAACGGCAGCAACAGGAAGGCCGCTCCGGGGAGTTTTGTAAACCTTCCGCATCAATCGCTACCCATGCCTTCGCAGTCCCGCCTTCAGGCGATCGGCGACATCAACGCCCGTCCCCCCCTGGAGGTGGCACCCGCCGCCGATCTCAAGGATCTCTGGGCCCGCGACGTCTTCACCCTGGAGAAAATGAAGTCGGCCCTCCCCAAGGAGGTGTTCAAGTCGATGCAGCGCTCGATGACCGAGGGCAGCAAGCTCGACCCCTCCGTGGCCAATGTGGTGGCCCAGGCGATGAAGGACTGGGCCACCAGCCGTGGAGCCCTCTACTACGCCCACGTCTTCTACCCGCTCACCAACCTCACCGCCGAGAAGCACGACGGGTTCATCTCGCCCCAGGGCGACGGCAAGGCGATCACCGAGTTCACCGGCAAGCTGCTGGTGCAGGGTGAGCCTGACGGCTCCTCGTTCCCCAACGGCGGCATCCGCTCCACGTTCGAGGCCCGCGGCTACACCGCCTGGGATGCCACCAGTCCCGCCTACCTGATGGAGACGCCCAATGGCGTCACCCTCTGCATCCCCACCGTGTTCGTGTCCTGGACCGGTGAGGCCCTCGACAAGAAAACGCCTCTGCTGCGCTCCAACGCCGCGATGAACAAGCAGGCCCAGCGCCTGCTGCGGCTGCTCGGGGAAACCGAGATCGCCCCGGTCAATTCCAGCTGCGGCGCCGAGCAGGAATACTTCCTGGTGGATTCCGCCTTCACCGCCCTGCGACCCGACCTGCAACTGGCCGGCCGCACCCTGTTCGGTGCACCGCCGGCCAAGGGCCAGCAGTTCGACGACCACTACTTCGGCGCCATCCCCGAGCGGGTGCAGGTGTTCATGCAGGACGTGGAGCGCCAGCTCTACCGCCTGGCCATCCCCGCCAAGACCCGCCACAACGAGGTGGCGCCCGGCCAGTTCGAGATCGCGCCGTACTTCGAGGCGGCCAACGTGGCCACCGACCACCAGCAGCTCACCATGACGGTGCTGCGCAGCACCGCCAAGAAGCACGGCTTCACGTGCCTGCTGCACGAGAAGCCGTTTGCCGGGGTCAACGGAAGCGGCAAGCACGTCAACTGGTCGATCGGCAACCCCACCCAGGGCAACCTGCTGGATCCCGGCAGCACCCCCCACGACAACCTGCAGTTCCTGCTCTTCTGCGCCGCTGTGATCCGTGGCGTGCACTGCTACGGCCCGCTGCTGCGCGCCGCGATCGCCACCGCCAGCAACGACCATCGCCTCGGCGCCAACGAGGCTCCGCCGGCGATCATCTCCGTGTACCTCGGCAGTCAGCTGGAGGAAGTGTTCAAGCAGATCAAGAGCGGCAAGCTCGAGGGCTCGGCCAAAGCCGCGATGATGTCACTCGGGGTGGACACCCTCCCCGACCTCAACAAGGACCCCGGCGACCGCAATCGCACCTCCCCCTTCGCCTTCACCGGCAACCGCTTCGAATTCCGGGCGGTGGGCTCGAACCAGTCGGTGGCCGGTCCGCTGGTGGCCCTGAACACGATTCTGGCCGACTCCCTGGCCTGGATCTCCGACCAGCTGGAGAGCAAGATGTCCTCCGGCATGGCGTTGGAGGAGGCGGCCTTCACGGTGCTCAAGAGCACCATGGAGGAGCACGACTCAGTCGTGTTCGGCGGCGATGGATACTCGTCCGAATGGCACCGCATGGCGGTGGAGGAGCGGGGCCTGGAGAACCTGCCCACCTCAGCCGATGCCCTGCCGGTGCTCAAGCGTCCGGAGATCCGGGATCTGTTCGAGCGCACAGGCGTGCTCTCACCGATCGAGCTGGAAAGCCGCTACGAGGTGTACGCGGAGCAGTACATCCTGGCGATCGAGGTGGAGGCCCGGCTGGCGGTGCGGATGGCCCGCACCCAGGTCTATCCCGTGGTGATGGACTGCCTGGACAAGCTCTCCCTCTCCCTCAAGAACCAGGAGGCCCTCGGGATCCCCACTGACCGCTCCCTGGTCTCCCAGGTGGCCAGCCTGAATCAGCAACTGGTGACCGCCTGCCTCCGCCTCGAGGAGGCCATGGAGAACGCTCCCCATGGGGTGGATGCCCACCTGCGCTACTGCGCCGATGTGCTGCTGCCCGGCATGCTCGCGATCCGCGAAGCGGTGGACGGGCTGGAGATGCTGATCGACGACGCCAGCTGGCCCCTGCCCTCCTATCAGGAGATGCTGTTCCTGCGCTGAGGCCGGGAGCGGTCGCCCCTGACGCGGCGACACCTCATCTGCGGCGGTGGCGAGGCTCGCGGGCCTCACCACCGCCTTGCTGGCGTGCTGACGAGAGAGAGGGCAGGGTGGCCGGCCCCGGGGAGCTAGTGCCCCTGTGCTTCAGGCTCCACAGGCAGCCCCTTGAGGGCCAGCGCCAGCCGCCGGGCGAGCAGCAGCAGCGGATAGAGCCCCTGGGAACGGGCGGACGTGGCCAGCAGGGGAGCAAGCAGGCGAAGCAGGGGGGCGCTGGGTCGCATGCGGGCACAGATCCACTGGATGGCCTCGGCACCATGCAGCACTCGATCGCCCACCAGGAGCATGGCACCATTGCCCAGGTGGTAGCCGCGCCGGGCCAGGTCCCCCCGCAGGGCATGGTCAGCCCTGCCGTCACGGATCTCCAGGCCTGGAATTCCACCGCGCAGTTCACTGAGCTCGGCGAAGTGGCGGCAGAACGGACAGCCACCGTCAAACACGAGCACCGACGCAGCCTCGGTTTCGCTTCTAGGGTGGGTCATTGTCAGGTTTCCCGCTGCCGAACTCGATTCAGACCTCCCAGACCCGGCTTCCGCAGGCCGGCAGCACTGGGAGCACCGCGGACAGCCTTCAGGTCAGCCCCTCGGCATCGGCGGTACCAGCCCCAACCGAACTGGGCAGCATCCAACCGGAGAGGGACAGCAAAGACCCTGAAGCCGCAACCCGGATCCCACGCCTGCGCAGGGTTTTGCATGGTCTGGGGCCGGTGTTCATCATCCTGGCCCATCTGGGCTGCGGACTGCTGGTAGTCACGGGCCTGGGTCCCGCCGCGGCCCTCTGGGCCCTGTTCCTGTACCTGCTGCGCATGCTGGCCACCACGGCCATCCATCACCGCCTGGTGACCCACGGCAGCTACAGGGCACCGCGGCTGGTGTGGTGGCTGGGCTGCCTGATCGCCACGGCCTCCGGGCAGATGGGACCGAGCTGGTGGAAGGCCCACCATCTGCACCACCACCGCCACGTCGACACCGACAAGGACAGCCATTCACCTCTGGCACCGGTGGGCGGCTGGCGCGGAGCCTGGCACTCCCAGGCGGGGTGGCTGCTCAGCGAGGGCTTCCATCCACGCCACCTGCCGGCCGATGTGGAGGCGGACCCGGTGTTGCGGTTCATGGACCGCCTGCAGGTGCTGCCTCCCCTGGCCCTGGCCTGGTTGTCGTGGCAGCTGGGAGGCCTGGAGTGGCTGGGGGCGTTCTGCCTCAGCACCACGCTGCTCTTTCACGCTGTGGCCACGGTGAATTCAGTGGCCCATCTGGTGGGCGAGCAACCCTTCAACACCGGCGATGCCAGCCGCAACAACCGCTGGGTAGCCCTGATCACACTCGGCGAGGGCTGGCACAACCTGCACCATGGCTTCCAGGCCTCGGCACGCCAGGGATTCACCGTGCGGGATGGCAGGGTTCTGACCTTGCCCGATCCCACCTATCGCTTCATCCGCCTGATGGAATGGCTGGGCTGGGCGAGGGATCTGCGGCTTCCCAGCGAGAGGGCTCTACTGGCCAGGGCCCGGACGACGCCGGAGCCCTGAGCCGCAGCCGTCAGCTCACCAGCTCTTGCGAGCGCCGCCACCACCGCCACCGCGGGGCTCGGCCTTGTTGACGCGGATCATGCGGCCCATCCACTCCACATCCTGGAGATCATCGATGGCTTTCTGTTCGTCGGATTCCTCGGCGAACTCCACAAAGGCGAAACCGCGCTTGCGACCGGTGTCGCGGTCGAGGGGCAGACTGCACTTGCGCACCGAGCCGTACTCGCCGAACAGGTGCTGAAGGTCCTCCACCTCGGCGTCGAAGGAGAGGTTGCCCACGTAGATGGTCATGAAATGAACTGAAATGAAAGGGGGGTATTGATTCGTCGAACGCCCTGGAGAAAGTCGCTGGCCGGGTGGAGAAACCGACCCATGGGACAGGCCGGGGAAAGCGCCGCTGGAAAGAAACCTGCTGAAGAGTGGTCCTGAATCGGTTTCACCCTACAGGAGAGTGGGCCGACCGGAGCAAAACAGCGTCACCAGGCTCGTGAGGTTTTGCTGCACAAGGTTGCAGACCATGCGGACAGGCCGATCACGATGGTGCGAATTGTGCTGAATCGGCAGCCGTCGGATCGGCCCAGCGCCACGGTCACTAAGACAGGGCTGAAGCGGGAGACGGGCTCCCACTACTTCCACCACAGAACAAGCAGGACGAGACGCGATGCGAGCCGTACCCGAAGGTTGCCAAGAGGCCGGCCAGTCCGGCCTGATGGTGGTGGGGCGCACACTCCACTATTTTGCCCGCCACTTCCGCGAGCCGATCACGATCAGCCAGGTGGCACGTCACCTGGGCATCAGCGAAGACTGCCTCGACTTCTGTTTCGACCAGACCCGCGGCATGACGCCAGCCGAGGCCCTGCTCCATCATCGTCTCAATCGCCTCTTCCACACGATCACCGACCAGCCCCGTCAGAGCCTGCGCCAGGCGATCCTCAGCTGTGGCCTGGGGGAAGGCCGCCGCACGGTCGAGCTGTTCGAGAACACTTTCGGCATCGAGATGCCCCTGTTCCTGCTCACCTGCCGGAGGGCGGCGGAGGATCGGGCCTTCCGGCGCCAGCATCCTTCCGCAGACCACCTGGTCCTGCCGTCCTGATCGGATCAGGATCGGTTCAGATCAGCCTGTGGCGGCGCACCTGCACCTTGTTGTCCACTGTGATCATCTTGTTGTGCAGATCCAGGCCCTGCACCGAGGCCACTTCACCCTGCAACCCCTGAGCACTCATCTGTTCAGCGAGTTGCTTCATCAGTTCTTCCTCCACCTTCCCCTGGTCAAACCCACTGGGGGTGAGATCGGCAAGGAAACGTCCGATCCGGCTTGCCACCACATCGGAGGCATTGGTCACCTTGATGACGATCATGAAGGGCTCAGCCGAGCACGGTGCCGGAAACAGATCCGATCCTACCGAGGTCGAACTGGACGGCCGAGCCTCTGGGAGGGCCTGCAGTTGGGGATCGGCAACTGCAACTGACGCTCGGCCCACTCGGCCGCCAGCGCGGCCAGCAGACTGCGACGGTCGCCACGGATACGAAGCATGGAGCCTGGGGGATCGCTCCCCTCAGGCTCCTTCATTCACCGGCCAGGGGAAGTTCCTCGGTCACCAAGGCAGGCAACCGATGGCACCGATCGATGGCACCAACCCCCGCCTCAGGCCTCAACGTTCACCCGCACGGTGGTCACCTTCTGGGCCTTGGGGGCCTGCACGGTGAGCAGTCCATCGCGATAGCGGGCCTGGAGGTGGTCGCGGTCGATCACGGCAGGGAAGCGGAAGCTGCGGCTCCAGGTGCCGTAGTGGAACTCACTCAGCAGCGGACCCGCGTCGGCGCTGCCTTCAGCTTCACCCGCCTCGCCGGAAGGCTCGGGACGCGCACGCTGGGAGCGGCGCTCAGCACTGATCACCAGGGTGCGGTCAGTGGCCCTCACATTGATGGCCTCCTTGTCCACACCGGGCAGCTCGAGCACCACCTCATAGGCCTCGGGCGTTTCATGAACCTCAGCGGAGGGCAGGCGCTCGCCGCCCTGCAGCTGTTGGCTGAGTTGCTGCTCAAGGCGGTCGAACAGCTCAAAGGGAGATGTGCGCAGAGTCAACATGGTTCGAAAGGCAACGACACTGGGGAGAGCAGGAGCCTGGGGCCCTGCGGCATCACTGTCGCCAGGGCGCAGGGCAGGGAGGATCCGGGCAACCGAACGGACCGCTTCGGCCCTCACCACCAGGTTCGGCACACCGGCTTGCGAGGGGCGGAGAACCACCAATCGCCGGCCGGAGGGTCGATCAGCCGATGGGACGGGGCAGGATGGGACGGACCTGATGTCGCTCGACCCTCAGGGCCATGGCGGACAACCTGCAGGTGGAGCAGTGCATGCATCGCCACCGCGGTGCCCTGCTGTTCATGGCGCCGGGATGGCGGCCCGCTCAGCAGGGCGTGCCGGTGCAGATCGTCGAGGTGTTCGCCCTGCGGCTGGCCCGGGGCTACATCCGTGATCCCCAGGGACGGCTGCTGCTGGAATCGCACGCCTCCCTGGCCCAGGGGCGCAGCTGGTCGCTGGCCCGGGCCTGCAAGTTGCTGCGCAATGACGCCAGACCCGAACGCTGGGTGGTGCTCCAGCGGGATCGACAGGCCTGGGGACTCTTCTGGGCCGGGGGTGGACTGCAGCGCTGCCGCGATGCCCTGCTGAAGTCAGCCCCGGAGGACCGCCCAGACCCGAGACCGGTCCCGGCGACGGCGGACGCCCTGCTGCGACTGGTGCTGGAACTGGATCCGGCCAGGGGGCCGGGCGTCCGCGATGCTGCGTCTGAGGAGAACAGGTCCTGGCGGGTGGCCGCCTGGACGTCGCTGGCCTGGATGCTGGTGCTGGGGTTCATCGTGTCCGGATTCCTCGGGGTCCTGGAACGCCAGGACCACAAGCTGCAGCTGCTGCTGGAACGCACCGCACCAGCCGCCGGCACGGCCGGGGCAGGCACTGCCCTCAGCGCAGACCCTGATCGGCACTGATCGCTTCAGCGGCGACAGGGCGCAGGGCACCGGGCCCCTGCCTCACGGCCGAGTGCGGGGGAACGGAAGTCTGCCTGGATGCCGGAAGCGTGCCGAGCATGCCGGCATCAAAGGAGAACCGGCCGGGGCCCAGCAGCAGGATGGCACCGCTGCCACCGAGATACAGCACCACCAGCTCCAGCACATAGATGTTGAAGCCACTGGTGAGAATGTGGTGGTAGGCCGCCACCGTCATCGTGCCGGCCAGGGCCAGGGCACCCAGTGGGGAGAAGATCCCCAGGATGAGGCACCAGGATCCGAAGATTTCGGCATAACCAGCGAGATGGGCCATCAGCAGCGGGAACGGCAGATGCAGCGGCACCACGTAGTTGGCCGCGAAGAATTCCGGGTTGGCCAGTTTCTCCTGGCCATGGTGAATCATCATCGCGCCGATGGCCACACGCAGCAGCAACAGCCCGGCACTCGACAGAAAGTCCGGGCGGAGGAAATAACGGGACAGGAAAGTGTTCATGACAGCAAGGGAGTTGGCACGTTCCACGGCTGGTTTCAGACCCGGCCCTGCCCAGGGCTCGGGGCGCTGGAGCGGCGCCCAGGGCGAGCGTGGCCCGACAGCCGCAGCAGCCAGAGCGCCATCGAGGCGGTGAAGAAGGCCAGGAACGCTTCCAGCAGCAGGGTGGTGGACATGGCGGAAGGATGGGTTGCGGATGGGGCCTGAGACCCGCAGCTCCCAGACTGGCGCGCCATGTAACGAAGTGTGAGGAGCTTCTCAGCTGGCGTTGCCACCGCGGGGCCAACCCGGCGCTGCTCAGCCTGGGCATGCACCAACGCGGTTCATCCCTGCCCTACTGGTGCGGCTTCGCCGAGGCACGGGCCCGCGGCCTCCGCCCCCGACGGGGGAGCAGGGCAGGGATGGGTGCGCTATCGGCCCGTGGCGGTGTTCAACACCGCCGATCTTGAGGGGGAAGCCCTGGCACCCCTGCTGGAGGCCGGGCAGACACAGCCGCAACCACGCCGCTTACCTGCAGCACTGGATCACCCTGCTGCGCCGCACACCGCGGTTGCTCCATCAGGTGCAGAGCGAGGCGCGTCGGGCAGCGGATCTGATCAGCGCAGAGGATGCCGCCGATCCGGCCTGAGCAGCGCCCCCGGGGCACGGGGCGCAGCTCGGGATCGCCGCTGGCCTAGAACTGTTTCGATTCCCCCGGCGCGCCCGCCGGCCCGTGGCGATTTCCGGTTCCACTTCAGGCCCACCGCTGGTTCTGGTGCATGGGCTGCTCGACACCCCCGCCGTCTTCGACGGGCTCAAGCGTGAGCTGGGGGACCGCCGTCAGCCCCTGCTGATCCCTGCCCTGCCCCTGCGCCTGGGAGCCACCCCGGTGCTGGAGGCCGCCGCCCTGCTCGGCAGCCACATCGAGGCCGCCTTCGGGATCGGGCAGCCCATCGATCTGCTGGGGTTCTCCATGGGCGGGGTGATCGCCCGTGCCTGGATCCAGCTGCGCGGCGGCCACAGCCGCACGCGCCGCTTCCTCAGCGTCGGCAGCCCCCAGCAGGGCACCCTCACCGCCCTGCCCTGGCCGGGGCGGCTGCTGGCCGGTATCGCCGATCTGAAGTGGGGCAGTCCGCTGCTGCAACGGCTGAACGCCAACCTCGACAGCCTCTGCCGGATCGACTGCCACAGCTTCTATTCCAGCCTCGATCTGGTGGTGCTCCCCGGCTGGCGGGCGGTGCTGCCGGTGGGGGCCCGCACGATGCTGCCGGTGCTCACCCACCCCCAGCTGCTGCGCGATCCGGCCGCCATCCGGCCGCTGGCCAGGGAACTGCTGCGGCCATAGCGTTGAGTGGCTCCAGAAACACAGCCGGCCGTGTATGGAGTGGACCGCCGTCTCATTGCTGGTGCGCTGGCTGCTGGGCTGGGTGCTGGCGGCAGGGATGCCGGTGCTGCCGCTCGCGGACACGGGCGGAGAAGCGCCACCGTTTTCGCTGCTGATCCCGGCCCGCAACGAGGCCGCCAGCCTGCCCCATCTGCTCGCGGCCCTGGCGCAGCAGAGCCTGCGGCCCCTGGAGGTGATCGTGATCGACGACCACTCCAGCGACGCCACCGCCGCCATCGCCCGCGATGGTGCGCCGGGGCTGCCGGTGCGGGTGATCCAGCCCCCGCCGCTGCCGGCCGGCTGGTGCGGCAAGACCTGGGCCCTGCACCACGGCGTGGCCGCCAGCAGCGGGGAGCTGCTGGTGTTTCTCGATGCCGACACCGAGCCCGCCGCTGACTTTCTGCAACGGCTGGTGGCGGGCTGGCAGCGCCTGGGCGGCCTGGTGTCGGTGCAGCCCTATCACCGCACCGAGAAGCCCTACGAGCAGCTCTCGGTGCTGTTCAACCTGGTGGGCCTGATGGCCGTGCCCCTGGGACCGGGCTGCGGTGTGGCCTTCGGCCCGGCCATGGTCACCAGCCGCGCCGACTACCTGCGCAGCGGCGGGCACGCGGCCGTGGCGAACAAGGTGGTGGAGGACTGGTTTCTGGGCCATCGCTACGAGGCGGCAGGACTGCCGGTGAGTGCGTTCATCGGTGACGGCCTGATCGCCTACCGCATGTACCCCGGCGGCCTGGGCGATCTGGTGACGGGTTTCAACAAGAACTTCGCCGCCGCCGCCGGCGAGGTGCGCTGGCCCTGGATGCTGGCGGTGCTGCTGTGGCTCTCGGGACTGTTCTGGGCGGCCTGGTGCCTGCCGGCATCCCTGCTGGGATGGCCGCTGATGGGGGATCCGCGGCCGCTCAGCAACGCCCTGCTCTATGCCGCTTTCGCAGTGCAGCTGCTGGTGATCACCCGACGGGTGGGGCGCTTCCGCTGGATCAATCTGGTGTTTCCCGTTCCCGTGCTGTTCTTCCTGGGGGTGTTCGTGCAGGCGATCCTCAACCTCAAGCGCGGCCAGGTGCGCTGGAAGGGCCGCACCTTCAGCACCCGCTGATGGGGTGGTCCGCCCTGCTCGTGACCTGGCTGCCGAGCGGGCTGCCGGCGGTGCTGGGCTGCGCTGGGCTCTGGCTTGGGTGGTCGCTGCTGGTGGGCACGATCGCCAACCGTCTCCCCGATCGGCTGCTGGAGCGGCGGCTGGCTGGGGCCGCCACCCCGGCGGCAACCGTTCCGCTGGGCCGAACCCCGCAGCTGGCGCTGCGCCGCCTGGAAACCCGTCTGGCAATCCGACGCTGGAAACCCTGGATTCCCGATGCCGGCAACGCGTTGCCGGGCGGGGTGAGCAAGGCCAGCCTGGTGCGGCGAAACCCTCTGGCCCTGCGGCGACTGCTGCTGGAGACCCGGCGGGCCGAGCTGGTGCACTGGGCGCTCTGGCCCGCCTGGCTGCTCACAGCTCTGTGGCTGCCACCTGCAGGTGTACTGCTCAATCTGGCCTTCGCCACCCTGTTCAACCTGCCCTGCCTGCTGCTGCAGCGCTACAACCGTCTGCGGCTGGAGCTGGTCCTCCGGCGGATGCCACCCGGCAACTGAGCGGGGCGATCATCACGCCCCCAGCCAGCGCTCCTGCAGCGGCACCGCCACCACCAGGCCCGGATCCTCCACGTGGCGGGCCAGCACCAGACGATGCTCCCCCGGTTCGATCACGAAGCCGTCGCGGGCCTCATCGAAGAAGGCCAGACGGCGCAGGGGAATCGTCAGCTGCAGGCGGCGGCGTTCCCCTGCCGCAAGCTGCTGTCGCTGGAAGCCCACCAGGGTGCGCGGCGGACGCTCGACCCCATGGCCGGGAGGCTCGAGATACACCTGCACCACCTCGGCGGCGGCCATCGGCCCCTGATTGAGCAGCGTCACGCTCACCGCCACGGTCGCCTCCCCGTTCAGTTCGCCGGGGAGGGCAGCGCCGGGGTCGCTGAGCTCGAAGCGGCTGTAGGAGAGGCCGAAGCCGAAGGGATAGGCCGCCCGCTGCCCCTCCCGCCCCAGACGCCGGTAGCCATGCCAGAGGTCGTAGGTGACCTCCAGGGCACGGGGCTCGAAGGGGGGCAGCTGGGCGGCGCTGGTGGGCAGGCTGAAGGGCAGGCGCCCCGAGGGCGACACCCGGCCCAGCAGCACGTCGGCCAGGGCATGCCCACCCTGCTCACCGGGGTACCAGAGCATCAGGACAGCCGGCACCGCCTGCCGCCACTCCTCCATCAGCACCGCCCCGCCGCCCATGAGCACCACCACCGTGCGGGGGTTGACGGCAGCCACCGCCCGGATCAGGGCCAGCTGGCTGGGCGGCAGACGCAGATCGGTGCGATCCCCGGAGGCGAAATCACCCCCCTCGCGAGGCGATGCATGGGCGGTGATCCAGGCGATCATCTCCGCCACCGGTCGCCAGGCCCGCCGCAGCCGGTGGCGCCCGATGCGGCTCAGCAGCCCGGGGCGCTGCAGCATGTCGGGCGGTGGGATCTGGCGCAGGATCGGGGCGATGTCGCCGGGGTGGATGTGCTCCCCTTCCAGGCGCCAGTCCAGCCCCACCACCACCACCGCCGCCTCGCAAGCGGCGGCGGCGGCGGCGGCCGCGGCCGGGTCATCGCTGGCGACATGGCTGATCGCCAGCTGCGGTGCCGCGGCCCGCAGCCCGTGGAGGGGCGTCACCGCCGCACCCTGCGGCGGCCGGGTATCGGATGAGCCGCGATCACCCAGATTGGGCTGTGCCGCCAGCCGGCCCACCACCGCCAGGGAGCTCAGGTCGCTGAAGGGCAGCACCGGGCCCTCGTTGCGCAGCAGCACGATCGCCCTGGTGGCGGCCTCCCGCGCCAGGCGCAGATGGGCGCCGTGGCGGCGCAGGGAGGCCGGGTACTCCCCCACCGGCACCGCCAGCTGGGCGCGCAGCAGCCGCAGCGCGGCGTCATCGACCCTGGCCGGCGGCAGCCGGCCGTCGGACAGGGCGTCCTCGAGCACCCCTTCGAACACCATGCGGAAGGGCATCTCCAGGTCCTGGCCCGCCAGCAGGGCGGCCACGCCGTCGCGCACCCCGAAGATGAAATCGGTGACCACGAAGCCTGTGAAGCCCCAGCGTCTCTTGAGGATTCCCTCCAGGAGCCAGGGATGCTCCCCGCACCAGATGCCGTTCACCCGGTTGTAGGCACTCATCACCGAGGCGGCACCGGCCTCCACGC
>JBFLKL010000285.1:0-4730 GCA_040883175.1 Synechococcaceae cyanobacterium
ATAGATGCGGGTGATCGCTGCCGGGTCATAGGCCAGCAGCCCGGATGCCTCGATGAAGTCGGCCAGCTCGCCGCCGCCGGCCGCGCCCGCCGACAGCCTCGGGGTCGGCTCGTGCACTGCGGCCTGCATGGCGGCCGCCGCCGTTTCCAGAGCCGTCAACTCCTCCACCGGGGATGGGGTGGGGTCCGGTTCGGCCGCGGCCTTGGCGGAGCCGTCGGCGCTGGTGCTGGCCTCGGAAGCGGCTGGACTGCTCACCATGGTGCTGGCATCGACCAGTGGGCTGGGCTGTTGTCCTCTTCTAAACGACGGAAACTGTCGCTACGGTCGCTGCGTACACCTGTTCTATCCCGCGGCGGCCGTGCTCACCGGACTGCGCCTGGAGAACATCGCCCTGATCGAGCGGCTTGAGCTCGACTTCGAGGCCGGGTTCACGGTGCTCACCGGTGAGACCGGTGCCGGCAAGTCGATCCTGCTCGATGCCCTCGATGCCCTCCTGGGCGGCGCTCAGGCCGGCGGCGGCAGCCGGCTGCTGCGTCCGGGCTGCCGTCAGGCCCGGATCGAGGCCAGCTTCGGGCTCTCACCGCCGCTGCTGGCCTGGCTGGGGGAGCAGGAGCTGGACTGCGACGGGGGGGAGCTGCTGCTCAGCCGCGAGTGGCGGCTGGGGGATGACCGCCTCAGCAGCCGCCATCGCCTCAACGGCGTGGCCGTGAACCGCTCCCAGATTCAGGAGCTGCGGCCGCTGCTCCTGGATCTCACCGTGCAGGGCCAGACCCAGCAGCTGGCCCGCCCGGGTCAGCAGCGCCGCTGGCTGGATCGCTTCGGTGGCGAGGCCGTGCAGCGCGCCCTGGAGCCGGCGTCCCTCGCCTGGCGGGACTGGCGCGCGGCCGCCGGGTCCCTGGAGCAGGCCCGTGCCCACTGGCAGCGCCTGGAGCAGGAGCGGGCGCTGCAGGAACAGGTGCTGGCTGAGCTGGAGGCGGCTGCCCTGGAAGATCCCCAGGAGCGCCATCGGCTCCAGCAGGAGCAGGACCGGCTCGCCCATGGCGTGCGCCTCCAGGAAGGGGTGATGACCCTGCTGGGCCGGTTGCAGGAGGGGGCCGAGGCGGCTCCTTCAGTGCTCGACCACCTGGCCGCCTGCGATCAGGAACTGCAGCTGATGGGCGGGCTGGATGGTTCGCTCGAGCCGCTGCGGGAGCGACTGGCCGGGGCGTTGGCCGACCTGCAGGACCTGGCCCGCGAGCTGGATCGCTATGGCGGCAGCCTGGACAGCGACCCCGAGAGCCTCGATCAGCTGCAGGAGCGCATCGCTGATCTGCGGGCGCTGGAGCGCCGTCACGGCCTGGATCTGGAGGAGCTGATCGCCCTGCGCGATCGTCTGCGGACACAGCTCGCCCCCGGCGGCACGGCCGCCGAACTGGAGCGGCTCGCGGTTGCGGAGGCCGGTGCCCGAGCGCGTCGGGATCAGGCCCATGCGGTGCTCAGTGCCGCCCGGGCCGCCGCCGCCGAGGCGCTCCAGGCCCAGCTGATGGAGGCCCTGCGGCCCATGGGCCTGGCCCAGGTGCGCTTCGCCGTGGCGCTCCAGCCCTGCGACCCCGGCGAGGAGGGGGCCGATGCGGTGCAGTTCCTGTTCTCCGCCAACCCCGGCCAGCCCATGGCTCCTCTGGCGGAGGTGGCTTCCGGCGGCGAGATGAGCCGCTTCCTGCTGGCGCTCAAAACCTGCCTGGCGGCCGCCGATCCGCACGTCACCCTGCTGTTCGATGAGATCGATGCCGGGGTCAGCGGTCGGGTGAGCGGCGCCATGGCGGCCCTGCTGCAGCGCCTCGCCCGGCGTCGCCAGGTGTTCTGTGTCACCCATCAGCCCCTGGTGGCTGCGGCGGCCGACCACCACATCCGCGTATCCAAACAGGTGGTGGATGGCCTGACCCACACCCGGGTGTCCCACCTCCGGGACACCCGCGCCCGCCAGACGGAGCTCGCCGAGCTTGCCGGTGGCGATGCGGCCGCCGTGCAGTCCTATGCGGCCAGCCTGCTGGAGCGGCTGCCGAGCTGATCGAGGCTCACGAACCGGTAGCCCCGCCGCCGCAGCTCCGGCACCACAGCCCGCAGGGTGTGCAGGGTGGCCGTGATCGTGTCTGGCCGGTCGTGCAGCACCAGGATCGCGCCCGGATGCACATTGGCGAGCAGGAACCGCCGCAGGAACCACAGCGGCGGGTGGTTGGTGTCGAAGGGAAACACCGAACCCAGCACCAGCCGGTAGCCCTCGGCGCCGACGGTCTCGAGCATCGCCCGGTGGAACCAGCCGCCCCCGGGGCGGAACCAGTGCAGCGCCAGGGAGCAGGGGGCTGCCGCTGTGCGCAGGGCGGTGTCGGTGCGGCGCAGCTGGTCCAGAAACACCTCGGGAGCCAGGCGCGCGGAGACGCAGTCCTCCTCCATGTGATTGCCGATCTGGTGACCCTCAGCCAGGGCCCGGACCACGAAACCCGCCCCGCCCCGACTCAGGTGCTCGCCGATCAGGAACAGGGTGGCCGGCACCCGGAGGTCACGCAGCAGATCGAGGAGCTCCAGGCTGCCGGCACCGCTGGGGCCGTCATCGATGGTGAGGGCCACCAGCTTTGCCTCGCTCTCGGTTGGGCCCCGGGCGCAGAACAGCACCTCGGGGACGAGCGGAGCCAGCAGCCGGCGGATCAGCCAGGAGAGGCGCAGGCTGAGCAGCAGGCCCAGCCCCCAGGCAACCGTCCGCGCCAGGCTCTGGAGCCGTCGCGGAATGGCGGGGGTGGAGAGGCCCATGGTGGAGATCCTGGTGCCACCCCATCCCGGCTGCCGTTCATATACCGTTACATCTGATTGATTTCCGCTCACGGTCGTCATGCCCTGGACCGCCGCTGATATCCCCGACCAGTCCGGCCGCCTGGCCCTGATCACCGGTGCCAGCAGCGGTCTGGGGCTTGAAACCGCCCGAGCCCTGGTAGCCAGAGGCGCCACGGTGATCCTGGGCTGCCGCTCCCGAGCCAGGGCCGAGCCTGCCCGCCAGGAGCTGCTGAGCGCCGCCGCCGCCGGTGGCGCGGTGGATCTGCTCGATCTCGACCTGGCCGACCTGGCTTCGGTGCTTGCCGCTGCCCGCGAGCTCGGTGAGCGCTATGGCCGGTTGGATCTGCTGATCAACAACGCCGGCGTGATGGGTCTGCCCCGCGCCCTCACCCGCGATGGCTTCGAGCTCCAGTTCGGCATCAACCACCTGGGCCATTTCGCCCTGAGTCAGGCCCTGGTGCCGCTGCTGCGCGGCCGGCCCGATGCCCGGGTGGTCACCGTGACCTCCGGCGCCCAGTATTTCGGCCGCATCGACTACCACGACCTGCAGGGAGAGCGTCGCTACGACCGCTGGAAGGCCTACGGCCAGAGCAAGCTGGCCAACGTGATGTTCGCCCGCGAGCTGCAGCGGCGCCTCGATGCCGAGGCTGCCGGTGTGCGTTCGCTGGCTGCCCACCCCGGGGTTGCCCGTACCAACCTGCAGCCGGCCTCGGTGGCTGCCAGCGGCTCCTGGATCGAACCCCTGGCCTATCGGTTGATGGCCCCGCTGTTCCAGAGCGCGGCCATGGGTGCCCTTCCCCAGCTGTATGCCGCCACAGCCCCCCAGGCCAAACCCGGAGGCCACTACGGCCCGGACCAGCTCGGGGGGATGCGCGGCTGGCCCACAGAGGTCCGGGTGGCACCGGCCGCCCTCGATGGGTCCGAACTCGAGCGCCTCTGGCAGGTGAGCGAGCAGCTCTGCGGGACAGCGCTCGAACGACGTTCTGCCGGCCTGGGCGGAGCGCGTCTGGCGGCCTGAGGGTTCAGATCTGCCTGAAGCGCCAGCTGCCTCCGCTTGGGAGGTAACCTCCAGCGGTTCCCCCATTCCAATGGGTCTTCGCTATGGGTCGAAGAGATCGGCAGCTGTGATGGGCACTCGTCAGGCCGGCGGCAACGCACGCACCCGTTCCTGTGCCTTTCTGGGCGTATCCCTTCTGGCCGGGCTGCTGGCCACCGGCCAGCAGCCCGGCGCTCTGGCCCAGGAGCTCTTCATCTACCCGGCCGCCGGCCAGAGCGCCGAGCAGCAGCGCAAGGACCGGCTGGAATGCCACCTCTGGGCCACCGACCAGACCGGATTTGATCCCACCGATCCCTCCCAGGTGTCCCAGGCGAGCAGTGCCCCGGCCCCCCAGGTGCAGCGCCAGGGTCCGGGAACGGCCCGCTCCACTGCCCGGGGTGCGGTGATCGGCACGGCCGGTGGCGCGATCGCGGGCAACACCGGCCGCGGCGCCCTGGTGGGAGCGACAACCGGCGCCCTTGTCGGAGCGGGGCGCCGGGTTGATCAACGGCGGGACCAGCAGCAGGCCACCGAGGACTGGGTCCGGCAGCAGCAGGCGGATGATGCCGAGAGGCAGGTGCTGCTCCAGTACCGGCGCCAGGCCTTCAACCGTGCCGTGACAGCCTGCATGGAAGGCCGGGGCTACACCGTGAGCTGAGGCCTGACCGGGGGACGGGCCTCCCGGTTCAGCGCTGCGGACCGATCAGCGCCCCAGCAGAAAACGCAGCAGCGACAGGCCGATGATCAGACCGATGCCGGCGTTCCAGATCCATCCCCGATGCTGGCTCAGCCGCTCCAGCCAGATGGGCAGTCGGTCCTGATGGCGCTCCAGCAGAACCGTCCCCAGCAGCAGCAGGGCCAGGGGGATCACCAGGGCCAGGACCAGTTC
>JBFLKL010000286.1:0-11759 GCA_040883175.1 Synechococcaceae cyanobacterium
CCAGCTCCAGCCCAGCCCCTCGGGCAGCCAGAGAAGCAGGGCCACCTCGGCGGCGATCAGGGCCAGCAGCAGCAGCACCAGCCCACCACAGAGCAGCACCGCGCCGCTGATCAGCCGCCGCTTCTCGTGATCGGCCTCCTGCAGGGCGATGCGCACGTGCAGGTCCATCACCGAGGTGACCAGTGAACCCACCCGGCCCATCGCCCCCCGGGGCAGGCTGCCACTGCCGCGGCTGCGCTCACGGCGCTCGTCGCCGTTGCCCTCCGGGCCACTCATGCCGAACGCCTCCCGGAGGTGAGCAGCATGCCCAGCAGCACCCCGACGCCGGCGGCGATGCCGATGGCCATCAGCGGCCGCTCACGCACCGGCTTCTCGATGCGCGGGCGCAGGGTGGCGTTGAGCTCATCGAGCAGGCCCTCGAGCTGCTTCTCGAGGGGTTCGAGCGTCTCGGCAAGGCGATGGGTCTGGTCGCCGGCCACGTCGGCCAGCTCCAGCAGCTGCCGGCGAACCACGGTGGCGGTGCGGCCGCTCTGTTCGGCGATCACATGGGTCACCTCGTCGAAGCTGCCACGCGTGGCCTCCAGGGTGTGGCGCGCCACCTCCGGCCACTGCCGCTGGATGCGGGGCAGGAGGGTGTCGAAGCGCTCCCGGAAACCATCGGCCAGCGCCTGGGCCGCCCAGCCATCCGACCTGCCCGCCACGGTCTCGGCGCCGGCGGCCCGGTCGTCGGCGGCTCCCGGGCCGGGCGTGTGGTCGCTGGTGCTGGTGTCGTTGGTGGAGGAGTCGCTGGTGGTGGGGTCGCTGGTCATGGCTCGTGCACCGGCCTGGTTTCAACCTAGGCAGGGCCTTGAGCTTGCGAAACCCTCCGCTACATTTCAGCTGCTCGGCGCACGGGCCTGTTGGTTCACATCAATCAGGTCGAGTTGCATCAGTTCAAGTCGTTCGGCGGATCGATGACGATCCCGCTCGAGAACGGCTTCACGGTGGTCACCGGCCCCAACGGCTCCGGCAAGAGCAACATCCTTGACGCGGTGCTGTTCTGCCTGGGCCTGGCCAGCAGCCGCGGCATGCGCGCCGAACGCCTGCCCGACCTGATCAACAGCGCCATGCTGCGGGCCGGCCGGGCGGCCGAAACCGTGGTGAGCGTGCGCTTCGATCTGCGCGACTGGCAGCCCGACGACGCCGAAGCCGGTCTGGAGGCGCCGGAGGAGGGGCCCTGGATCCGCCCCGGCCAGAGCGAATGGACCGTGAGCCGGCGGCTGCGGGTGGCGCCCGGTGGCACCTACGCCAGCAGCTTCAGCGCCGACGGCGTGCCCTGCAATCTGCAGCAGCTGCAGACCCAGCTGCGCCGCCTGCGGGTGGACCCGGAGGGCAGCAATGTGGTGATGCAGGGCGACGTCACCCGCATCGTGTCGATGGGCGCCCGCGACCGCCGCGCCATCATCGATGAGCTGGCCGGCGTGGCCCTGTTCGATTCCCGCATCGAGCAGAGCCGCGCCAAGCTGCAGGAGGTGCAGGAACGCCAGGAGCGCTGCGGCATCGTGCAGCAGGAGCTGCTGACCGCCCGCCAGAAGCTGGAGCGCGACTGCGCCAGGGCCCGCACCTATCAGGAGCTGCGGGCGCGTCTGCAGGAGGGGCGGCGGCAGGAACAGGTGCTCGGCTTCGAGGCCGCCCGCGGGGCCCTGCTCCAGCTCGAACGCCGTCAGGAGACCCTGCGCAGCCGCCAACAGGGCGAGCGGGAGGCGATCGCCGCCGCCGAGGGGGCCCTCGGCGCCGCCGCCGAAGCCCTGGAGAAGCTCCAGGCGGAGGTGAAGGCCCTGGGAGAGGACCAGCTGCTGGCCGTGCAGGCGGAACTGGCGGGACTGGAGGCCGGCGGCCGCGAGCTGGCCCGCCAGGCCGAACGTCACCAGCAGCAGGCCGAAAGCCTCCAGCAGCAGCGCCTGCAGCTGGGCGAGCGCCAGGCCGAGCTGCGCCGCCGGCGGCAGGAGCTCGAGGCGAATGACGATCCCGCCGAGCTGGAGGCCGCCGAGGCTGCCTGCCGCAGCGCCGAGGCCGCCGTGGAGCTGTCGCGGCGGCGCCTCGGCGAGGTGGCGGGCCGCTCCGGCAGCTGGCTGGAGGAGCAGAAGCGCCGCAGCCAGGAGCGCCAGCGGCTCAGCGCCAGGATCAGCCCGCTGGAGGCCGAACGCCAGCAGCTCCAGGAGCGCTGCCGCCAGAACGAGAGCCGCAGGGCCGAGCTCGACGCCGAACAGCGGCAGGAGACCGAGGCCCTGCAGCAGGCGCAGGGTCAGCTGCAGGCCCTTGAGCAGGAGTTGCGGCAACGCGGCCAGCGCAGCAGCAGCGGCCAGGGCCAGGTGCAGGAGCTGGCCGAAGCGCTGGCCCTGCAGCAGCGCACACGCAACCGGCTGGAGCAGGAGCAGGCCCAGCTGGAGAAGGAGATCGCCCGGCTCGACAGCCGCCGCGACACCCTGCAGGAAAGTCGTGGCACCGGCGCTCTGCGGGTGCTGCTGGAGGCGGGCCTGGAGGGGATCCACGGTCCGGTCGCCCAGCTGGGCGAAGTGGAGGAGCGCTACCGCCTCGCCCTGGAGGTGGCCGCCGGCGCCCGCCTGGCCCAGGTGGTGGTGGACGACGACGCCATCGCCGCCCGGGCGATCGAGCTGCTGCGCCAGCGCCGCGCCGGCCGGCTCACCTTCCTGCCACTCAACAAGATCCGGGGCGGCGGCGGCGCAGGCGCGGCCGCCCTGCAGCGGGGAGGCACGGCCGCCATGGGCGCCGGGATGCTGGGACGGGCCATCGATCTGGTGCGGCACGAGCCCGTGTACGGGGAGGTGTTCCGCTACGTGTTCGGCGACACGCTGGTGTTCAGCGACCTGGGCAGCGCCCGCAGGGAGCTCGGGCGCTGCCGGGCGGTGACCCTCGATGGCGAGCTGCTGGAGCGCAGTGGCGCCATGACGGGGGGCAGCCTGCAGCAGCGCAGCGGCCAGCTGAGCTTCGGCCGCAACCAGGAGGGCGATGAGGCCGCGCCCCTGCGGCGCCGGCTGCTGGAACTCGGCGAGAGCCTGGTGGCGTGCCGTCGCCGGGAGGCGGAGCTGGCCCGCCGGCTGGACGCCCTGCGGCCCGAACTCGCTGACCTCCAGCAGCGCCAGGCGGCGCTGGAGGCGGAATGCGCCGGTGCCCGGCGCGCCCTCTCGCCCCGGCTGCAGCAGCAGGAGCAGCGCAGCCAGCGGCTGCAGCTGCTGCGTCAGGCCCTGAGCGCCGACCACCTGCGGCTGCAGGCTCTGGAAACCGAGCTGGTGCCGCTGCAAGGGCAGCTGCAGGACCTCCAGCAGGCGGAGGCCAGCGCCGAAGACTCCGGCGATGCCGCCCGCTGGCAGGGCCTGCAGCAGGACCTGGAGGCGGCCGATCAGGCCCTGGGATCGGCACGCCAGCGGCGTGACGCCCTGGAGGCCGCCCGCCGTGAGCGGACCCTGGCGACCGAGCGGCTGCACCAGCAGGCCGAGGGCCTGGCCGCCGAGGAGGAGCGGCTGGTGGCCGCGGTGCAGGCCCTGGTTGAGGAGCGCCGCCAGTGGAAGCTCCGCCAGCAGGCCGAGCTTGAGCAGCGCCAGGCCCTGGAGGCCCGGCAGCGCGAGCTGCAGACCCGCTTCGGGGAACGGCGCCGGGACCGGGACGCGGCCGAGACCCTGGTGGCCACCCAGCGCCAGCAGCTGCAGCAGCGGCAGTGGGAGCTGCAGCGGCTGGGCGAGGAGCTGCAGTCGCTGGCGGAGCAGCAGCGCAGTGAGGCGCTGCGGCTGGAGCAGCTGCAGCGGGAGCTGCCCGATCCCCCGCCGGAGATTCCGGACGAGGTGCGCGCCGCGGGGCTGGAGGCCCTGCAGGCCGAGCTGCGCAGCCTGCAGGCGCGCATGGAGGCACTGGAGCCGGTGAACATGCTGGCCCTCGAGGAACTCGAACAGCTCGAGGCACGCCTGGCCGACCTGGAGCAACGCCTGGCGGTGCTCAGCCAGGAGCGCGAGGAGCTGCTGCTGCGCATCGAGACCGTGGCCACCCTGCGTCAGGAGGCCTTCATGGAGGCCTTCTCCGCTGTGGACGGCCACTTCCGCACGATCTTCGCCGAGCTCTCCGATGGCGAGGGCTATCTGCAGCTGGAGACTCCCGAGGCGCCCCTCGAGGGAGGGCTCACCCTGGTGGCCCATCCCAAGGGCAAGGCGGTGCGCCGGCTCAACGCCATGAGTGGCGGCGAGAAGTCGCTCACAGCGCTGAGTTTCCTGTTCGCCCTGCAGCGCTTCCGTCCCTCGCCCTTCTATGCCTTCGATGAGGTGGACAGCTTCCTCGACGGGGTGAACGTGGAGCGCCTGGCGGGCCTGATCGCCCGTCAGGCCGACCAGGCCCAGTTCATGGTGGTGAGCCACCGGCGGCCGATGATCGCCGCCGCCACCCGCACCATCGGCGTCACCCAGGCCCGCGGAGCCCACACGCAGGTGGTGGGTTTACCGCCAGCCGCGTAACCGTTTGCTCTGGGGGAGAATGCGCCCATGACCAGCACTCCGCCCGGGGGCGATCGGCTCGCCCAGTCCAGTGATCCCCTGGCCGATCCCCCCAGCGATCGGCTCTGGCTGCGCTCGGAGCTGATGGGCACCCAGGTGATCACCCGTGACAGCGGCCGCCGCCTCGGCGTCGTGGGGGAGGTGGTGGTGGACATCGATCGCCGCGAGGTGGTGGCCCTGGGTCTGCGCGACAATCCCCTGACCCGCTTCCTGCCGGGCCTGCCCCGCTGGATGCCGCTCGACCGCATCCGCCAGGTGGGCGACGTGATCCTGGTGGACTCGGCCGATTCGCTGGCGGAGGGCTTCAACCCCGACCGCTACAGCAAGGTGATCAACTGCCAGGTGGTCACCGAGGCGGGGGAACAGCTGGGCAAGGTGCTCGGCTTCAGTTTCGACATCGAGACCGGCGAGCTCACCACGCTGGTGCTGGCCGCCCTGGGGGTGCCCCTGCTGGGGGAGGGGGTGCTGAGCACGTGGGAGCTGCCCGTGGAGGAGATCGTCAGCAGCGGCAGCGACCGGATCATCGTCTACGAGGGCGCCGAGGAGAAGCTCAAGCAGCTCGGCAGCGGCCTGCTGGAGAAGCTCGGCATCGGCGGCCCCAGCTGGGAGCAGGAGGAACGCCAGCGCTACCGGGGCTCCATGGTGCCGGTGGAGAACCAGCTGGCCGCAGGGTTGCCGGCCGTTCAGGAGCAGCGCCGGATCCAGCCCGCCAGCACCCGTGCCTTCGAGAGCGAGGACGACTACGACTACGTGGAGGTGGAGCAGCGCCGCGAGCGGGAACCACTGCGTCAGCGCCGCTACCTCGATGAGGATGAGGATCCCCGCGAGCGGGATGCACGCGCGCGGGATGCAGACGAACGGATCGACCCCCAGCCGTTCAGGCCCCGCACCCCGCGCCAGCCGCTGCCCGCGAACGACGCGATCGACCGGCCCGGGCCGCCGCCCCGCCGCCGGCTGGAGGCGCCGTCCAGCCGCGAGCCCCTGGATGTGGAGGTTGATGACCTCGGCGATCCCTGGTGACGGCCTGAAGCCGTCGGGGCCGGGCCCTGACCATCAGGCGGCCCTGAACTGCAGCGAGGCGGAATTCACGCAGTAGCGCTGCCCGGTGGGTGCCGGCCCGTCGCCGAACACGTGCCCCAGGTGGGCATCGCAGTTGCTGCAGCGGATCTCGGTGCGCACCATGCCATGGCCCCTGTCCACGAGGGTGCTGATCGCGGCCGGGTCCACCCCGTCCCAGAAGCTGGGCCAGCCGGTGCCGGACTCGAACTTGGTGGCGCTGGTGAACAGCGGCGCGCCGCAGCACACGCAGTGGTAGGTGCCGGCGGCCTTGTGGTTCCAGTACTGGCCGGTGAAGGCACGCTCGGTGCCGCCCTGGCGGGTGATGCGGAACTGCTCGGGGGTGAGCTTCTCGCGCCACACCTCCTCACGCGCGTCGCGGCTGAGGCCGCTGTCGAGGCCGCAGGCCGACGAGGGGGTGGGCTTGGACTCGGACATGGCGCGATGGGGTGCTGGTGATCCGACCCTAGGAATCGCCGCTCTCCTGCGGCAGGAGCCCGCGCACCAGCGTCGCCAGGGCGACCACCGCCCCGCCCTCGCCCCGGAGGCCGCGCAGGTCCCGTCGCAGGGCCTCCAGCCGCTCGGGGCGCTCGAGCCAGTCGGCGCATTCGGCGGCGATCTGTCGCGGTGTGATCGCACCCACCCGCTCCGGCACCAGCATCCGGCCGACGTGAATGTTGGGCAGGGCAAGCAGCCCCCGCCGCCGCAACCGCCATGCGGTCAGGGCCAGGCCGAGCAGGCGGCCCAGCCCCGGCAGCCGTGCCAGCCATCCCGCCAGGCCGTCCCAGGCCCGCATCACCTCCGGGTGCTGGGTGGGCACCAGCACCAGCATCGGCACCCCCAGGGCCGCCAGTTCAGACGTGTTGGCGCCCACCGTCGTGAGGGCGAGGGCGCACTGGCTGAGGGGCCCATGGGCGGGTGCCGAGCGCGTGAGCTCGATGCGGGTGCCCGCCGGGGTGACCAGGGCCAGACCGTCTTTCTCCAGCAGGGCTGAGGCCACGGGCCGGGGCATCCCGGAGCCGTAGCAGCGGGCAATGGGATTGCCGGCAGCGGCGCAGTCCAGCAGTTCGGGGAGGCTGGTGGTGGGCGCCAGCGGCAACAGGAAGCGGCTGCCGGGACGCAGCCCCGCCAGCCGATCGGCCGTCTCCAGCAGGAAGGGCACGCCCACCAGCAGCTTCGCCCGTTTGGAGCCCGGCAGCAGGGCCACCCACTCGCCGGCGGGCAGGGGGGCGTCGCGGCGGGCCTGGTCGCCGAGATCCGCCATCAGGTCGCCCACCACCGTGCAGCGGTGGCGCCAGCGGGGCGCCAGCCGGCTCGCGGCCTGCGGCCCCATGGCGGCGATGCGGTCGTTCCAGCGCGGCCAGCGGGCCAGCCACTCCGCATAGGTGAGGTGCCGGTAGCCCAGGCGCGCTGACAGCAGCACGGTCCAGAACTGGTCACCGCCCAGGAACACCACCACCCCCCGGCGGGGCCAGGGGCCCCAGCGGCCGGGCCGCAGCAGCAGGGACCAGAAGCGGCGGGCCGGGGTGATGCGCTCGAACACCCTCCAGGCCGCAGCCGCCCGATGCTCCCGGCCGGTGCCGTTGGGGCATGGCACCAGCACCAGGTGCAGGGCGCCGCTGGCCATCGGACAGCGTGGTCGCAGGGACAGCTGGCTGTGCAGGGCCAGGGCCAGGGGCCGCACCCAGGTGGCGAGCTCGCCTGGGCCGTTGCTCACCAGCAGGATGGCGAACGGCTCAGGCGTGACGGCTCAGGGCTGAAGGAAAAATGCGGATGGCGAGACTTGAACTCGCAAGGCCGAAGCCACACGCCCCTCAAACGTGCGTGTCTACCAATTCCACCACATCCGCTGGTGTGCCGGGCAGGATGCGGATCCAGCTCCGGGTGCGCGCCGCAGCGCGACGCCCCGCAATATACCCAGCGTCCGACCCCGCGCCCCTGGGGGTGGGTGTGTCAACGCTGATACAGTCCGCTGCGGCCCGGTGACCAGAGACGCGGCGCATGCCCATCGGCAAGTTGCTGATCGCCAACCGTGGCGAAATCGCCCTGCGCATCCTGCGCAGCTGCCGCGAGCTGGGGATCCCCACAGTGGCCGTGTACAGCACGGTCGATCGCAACGCCCTGCACGTGCAGCTGGCCGACGAAACGGTGTGCGTGGGCGAGGCGCCCAGCTCCAAGAGCTACCTCAACATCCCCAACATCCTGGCGGCCGCCACCTCCCGCGGCGCCGATGCCATCCACCCTGGCTACGGCTTCCTGGCGGAGAACGACCGCTTCGCCGAGATCTGCGCCGACCACGGCATCACCTTCGTGGGCCCTTCGCCCGAGGCGATCCGCTCGATGGGGGACAAGTCGACCGCCAAGGCCACCATGCAGCAGGTGGGAGTGCCCACCATCCCGGGCAGCGAGGGCCTGCTGGCCTCGGTGGAGGAAGCGGGGAAGCTCGCCGAGCAGATGGGCTACCCGGTGATGATCAAGGCCACCGCCGGCGGCGGCGGGCGCGGCATGCGCCTGGTGCCCGGTGCCGATCAGCTCGAGAGCCTGTTCAAGGCCGCCCAGGGGGAGGCGGAAGCGGCCTTCGGCAATCCGGGCCTGTACATGGAGAAGTTCATCGACCGCCCCCGGCACGTGGAGGTGCAGGTGCTGGCCGACCGCCACGGCAACGTGATTCACCTTGGCGAGCGCGACTGCTCGATCCAGCGCCGCCACCAGAAGCTGCTCGAGGAGGCCCCGAGCGTGGCCATCAACGCCGACCTGCGCCGGCAGATGGGCGATGCAGCCGTGGCCGTGGCCCGCACCATCGGCTACGAGGGCGCCGGCACCGTGGAGTTCCTGGTCGATCGCAGCGGCGCGTTCTATTTCATGGAGATGAACACCCGCATCCAGGTGGAACATCCGGTCACGGAGATGGTGACCGGTGTGGACCTGATCGCCGAGCAGCTGCGCATCGCCGGCGGCGAGCCCCTGTCGGTGACCCAGGAGAACATCAGGCTCTGCGGCCACGCCATCGAAGTGCGCATCAACGCCGAGGATCCCCGTCAGAACTTCCGCCCTGCCCCCGGCCGGATCACCGGCTGGCTGCCGCCAGGAGGCCCGGGAGTGCGCTTCGACAGCCACGTCTACACGGGCTACGAGATCCCCCCCTTCTACGACTCCCTGATCGGCAAGCTGATCGTGTGGGGTGTGGACCGCGACCATGCCCTGCGTCGCCTGCACAGGGCCCTCTCCGAATGCGCCGTCACCGGCATTCCCACCACCATCGACTTCCACCTGCAGCTGATCGAACGGCCTGAGTTCCAGGCCGGCGATGTGCACACCAAATTCGTGGAGGAGGACATGCTGCCCCTGCGCTGAGGGGACCGGCAGAGCGATCCGGCCGGCTCAGGCCACGCTCAGGGCGCGCTGCATCGCCTGGGTCACCAGCCCCTGCTGCCCCACCAGCAGTTCCCGCAGCAGACTGATCAGTCCCACCCACACCACCGGGGTCACGTCCACGCCGCCGATCGGCTGGATCAACCGGCGGCTGGGTGCCAGCAGCGGCTCGGTGGGCCAGGCGATCAGGCGCAGCGCGCCCCTGTGCAGATCCAGCTGCGGATACCAGGTGAGCACGATGCGGAACAGGAACAACAACGTCCACAGCGCCAGCAGCAGGCCCAGCAGCAGGTGGGTCCAGGCCAGGGGGGAGGCGGGCAGGGCCGTCACAAAGCTCTAAGCAGGAGGGTCTGCAGCGTAGGAAGCCGGGGCCGCTGCCTAGGATCGATGCTCCTTCGAGCGTCCCCTGCGGCCTCCCCATGACCCCTTCTCTCGCCAACTTCCTGAGCAGCCTCGTGTGGGGCGCGGTGATCGTGGTGGTGCCCATTGCCTTGGGCCTCGTGCTGATCAGCCAGACCGATCAGGTTGATCGGCGCTCCTGAAGCCCATCCGGAGCGGCTGGCAGCCATGCCCCCTGGGGGGCCTCGCTGCCAAGCCGTCCCTAGAGTGGGTCAACGCTCCGCGGGGGATCGGCTGTGGTCAATGCCAGTCTGAACTGGGCCAGCATCGTCGGCATCGTGCTGGCTGTGGGCGGTGCGCTGCTTTATTTCATGCGCAATTTCAAGCCGGCCCTGGCCCGTGACTACGACGTGTTCTTCGCGGCAGTGGGCCTGCTCTGCGGCGGGATCCTGTTCTTTCAGGGCTGGAGGCTCGATCCGATCCTCCAGTTCGGGCAGTTCCTGCTGGCTGGCACCACGGTGTTCTTCGCCTACGAGAGCGTTCGTCTGCGCGGCGTGACCACCGAGCAGGCGCGCCGCTCCGCCTACTTCGACGACGACGAGCCGATCGCGGCACCGCCGCCCTACCGCCCACGCGTGGGGGGGCGCAGCTGGGAGGACGACGGCCCCGACCGTCTCGATGAACCACAGTCGCTGCGCCGGCGCATCCCCTCCCGGCCTGCCGACGATGACGAGGACGACTTCTACCGCCCCCGCCGACCCAGCCGGGCTGCCATTCCAGAGCGCGCCGCCAGCCGTCGCCCCGGCGAGGAAAACCGATCCGCCACCGCGGGCGGCTGGGATGAGGTCAGCTCAGAAACCGGTCCCTCGCCTCGCCGTTACGGCGCAGACCGCTCCATCCGCACCCCTGAATTCGGTACCCGTCGCCGCGAGCGCGACACCCAGAGTGAGGTGCGACGCGGCAGCAGGCCGGTGGCGGCCAGCGAAGCCATGCCCCGCTCCAGCCGGCGCGGTCCCACCACCACCACGGCACCAGCCTCCGGCTCAACCGTCACCCCCCCAGCCCGGCCCGGCATCCCCCAGGGATCGCCCATCCGCTCCCGTGGCTCCGAGGCAGGGGCGATCAGTGACGCCGACTACAGCCCGGTGGCCCGCAGTCCTCGCCCGCAGACACCAGGTCCGGCTGCCCCCGGCGGGGCCACGGGTGCCCCAGAACGCCCCAGCAGCAGCCGCGATAATTCCTCCCGCTTCGACGACTGAGCGGGCCTATGCGACATCGGACCGGTAGGGGCGAGGCAGGCATCGGAGCAACGTTCTCGTCTGCATCCAGCCCGCCTGCCTGATGGCGACACGCCTGGCCAGCGCTCCCGGGCTGGCGGCCCTGCTGGCCCTGGTTCTGCTGGCGGCTTGCGGATGGGGGCGGAACCGACCGGCCCCGGACGCGGGCCCCGGCGGCGGCAACCGTCTGGATCCGGCCCTCAGCGGCGACGGCCGACTGCTGGCCTCCGTGCTGGAGCGCGCAGGGGGCGGGCACCTGATCCTGCAGAAGCAGCCGGGCGGGGGGCTGAGCCCCCTGCGGCTGCGCCGCCGTGAGCCGCACAGCTCCCCGAGTCTGAGCTGGAATGGCCGCTACGTGGCTGTGCTGGTGCAGGAGGGCGGCCAGCGCCGCGCCGTGATTGAAGACCGCCTGCGCGGCCGCCTGCTGCGGCTGCCCCTGCCACCCGGCAGCCAGCCCGAGCGCCTCAGCCTGGCCAGCGACGGCTCCCGCCTGGCGGTCCAGCTGCTGCGCAACGGCCGCCAGAGCGTGGAGGTCTTTGATCTGAGCGGGCTGCTGGAGCGGGATCTGCCCCCCGGCCGGGTGGTGCTCGGTGGCGGAGCCAACCAGTCATGAGCCGCGACTCCCCGGGAGCCCGCCGGCACCTGGCCCTGCTCGCCATCGTCGTTGTGATGGCGGTGATCGGTGGCTGCGGCGGTGACCGGCCACGCCCTCTGGTGACCCTCAACCGGCAGCTGGCGCGGGAGGAGAACAGCCGGGAGCCATCCCTGGCTGGACGCTGGCTGGCCCTGATCAGCACACGCCAGGGTCGGGACCGGGTGCAGCTGGTGGATGTGGAGCGCGGCGCACAGCTGGCTCTGCCGGGTCTGAACCGTCCCGATGCCCAGCCCCTGAGCGTGTCGGTCGACGCGGCCGGCGAACGGCTGGCCCTGGTGCGGCAGCTGGAAGGCCGCACCGAACTGGTGCTCTACCGGCGCTCCCAGGGGAGTCTGCGGCGGCTGCCGATCAACCCACCCGGCGTCCCCCGGCGGGCGCAGTTGCGGGCCGACGGCCGCCAGCTGGCCGTGGAGGTGGGCCGCAACGGGCTCTGGCAGATCGACCTGATCGTCCTGCCCTGAGCGTCAGGGCACCAGCCCGGCCCAGCGCAGAAAGGTATCGCCGCTGAGGGCCTCGATCAGC
>JBFLKL010000287.1:0-2501 GCA_040883175.1 Synechococcaceae cyanobacterium
CCGTCCCGGCCCGGGGGGGCTGTCCTGCTGGAGTGAGTCTCCGCCGGCCTCCGCTGGTGGCGACAGCGCCGGTCCGGCACGCGTGCAGCACCTGCGGGGCTGGGCGGCGGTGGGTCCCCTGCCATCGGCCGCTTGGCTGGATCGACGCCGCCGGATCACGCTGGGCCAGGTGCCCCTGCAGCAGCTGCCACCCTGGCTGGGGATCGACCGAGCCCTGGTGGGCTGGCAGGCCTGGCAGGGCAGCCGTTCGGCCGTGCTGGTGGCCGATGCGGGTACCGCCCTGAGTCTGACGCTGGTGGATGGCCAGGGCCGCTTTGCCGGCGGCCGCATTCAGGCAGGGCTGGCCCTGCAGCTGCGGGCCCTGGCCAGCGGCACCGCCCGGCTGCCCGCCCTGGGACTGGAGGTGTGTGCGGAGAGCCCCGCCAACCGGCCTGCAGCCCAGGAGCTCTGGCCGACGGCCACGGCCGAGGCCATGGCGGTGGGCGTACGCGAGGGGCTGGCGGCAGCCGTGCTGGAGGCCTGGCGTCAGGCCCGCGCCCGCCATTCCGGCTGCCGGCTATGGATCACCGGCGGCGATGGCGCCTGGATCGCCGAGCGACTGGAGATCGACTACCAGCCGTGCCTGGCGCTCCAGGCCCTGGCCCGCCTCAGCCCTGACTGGGCCCCCGGGGCAGACCCGGATCTCAGCTCAGGCCCAGATCGCTGAGGATCGTGTCGGCCATGGTCTCGGCCTTCACCTTGGTGTAGACGCGCTCGATCCTGCCCTCGGGATCGACCACGAACGTGTGCCGCATCATGCCCATGTATTCGCGGCCCATGAACTTCTTGAGCCCGTAGCTGTCGTAGGCGGTGGCCACCGGGCAGGGTTCGGCGTCGGTGAGCAGGGTGAAGGGCAGCTCGTACTTGGCGATGAACTTGGCATGACTGGCGGCGCCGTCCTTGCTGATGCCCAGCACCTTGATGCCGTGCTGCTCGAAGGCGCCCCACTGGTCGCGGAAGTTGCAGGCCTCCTTGGTGCAGCCGGGGGTGTCGTCCTTGGGATAGAAGTAGATGACCACCCGCTGGCCGCGCAGGTCGGACAGGCTCACGGCCTTGCCGTCCTGGTCGGGAAGGGTGAAATCGGGTGCGCTGGCGCCGGGCTCCAGGGCCATCTGTGGATCAGGTGAGAATGGCCGGAGCCTAGGGGAACCGCCGGTTGATCCGGCCCCATCCGCGCACGATCCCACCACCCACAGACGCACCGATCCCCGGCGCTCGCCGCGGGGCCTCGCCACAGCGGGTCCGGGCATCCGGATCGCCCCCAGGGGCCTTTCCGCGCTTGCCTGGAGGCGAATGCGCCGATGGCAATCTCTTGCGCCGAGCACCATCTGTCTGATTGTGTCGATGTCTTGATCGTGCTTGAAATGCTTGGCCGGATGCGGCAGCGCTGAGTAGTTTTCAGGATGAATCCATTGGTTCCTACCGTGATCAAGCATCTGCTCGCCGGCCTCGTGGTGGGCTCGGCTCTTGCGGCTTCGGCTCTGCCCGCCTCCGCCGCCGTTGACAACGATCTGCCCGTGCGTTGGAACACCGGTGGGGCCGTCTGGTCCACCAACACCGAGGCCATGAAGACCTTCCTGGACACGGGTGAAGTCACCGATCGCGGTCTGCGGGGCGGCCTGAATGGTTCCGGCTGGAGCGACGAGGAGGTGCGTGAGGGCCTCACCAAGTCGTACGACGTCGACCTGATCGGGGTGCATCGCTTCCTGTATTCCGATGAGGGCGTGCGGTTCCTGAAGAACCAGACCACCAGCTATTTCCCTTATCACAGCAAGACCGAGTATTCGGTGCAGGCGCTGCGCTCGGCGATCATCGCCGACTCCCGCGACGGCAGCATCTCCTCGGCCGGAATCATGGCCAATCTGCCGGTGGACATGCGCCTGGCCGATTTCTGCGGCACCTACACCGGAGCGCAGAACGTCTGCGCCGAGGGCCAGTGCCAGGGTGAGGCCCAGTGCACCTCCCTGCTTTCCTGGTATGTGTTCCTGCCCGCCTGCGTCCAGGCCAACCAGGTGGAGGCGCCGGTCGCCGAAGTGCGGCGCACCACCGTGGCCCCCGCACCCATGGCCCAGCCCCAGCCGCAGATCATCCGCGGTCTCTGGTGAATCGGCGGGTCAACGCCTGCCGATCAGCAGCGTGTGCCGCAGTTCCTGGGGAAGTCGCATTCCCCGGCTGCGGCTCAGCCGCTGGCCCAGGTCGTTGAAGGCTGCATCGCTCAGGGCCCTGAGCTGACGGCGATAGGAGCCCCCCGGAGCCAGCCAGCGCTGCAGCAGTGCGTCACTGAGATCAAGATGCAGGGTCTCGTCCCAGGACTCTGACTGCAGCGCCAGCCCCTCCCCTTGGAGGGCGGCACGCCAGCGTTTCAGCCCCAGCTGATGCTGGCCCCGGGCTCCGGTCTCTGCCGCCAGTGCCAGGCGCAGCTCCTCCCCTGACTCCGGGTCCAGAACACCGCTGCGGCTGAG
>JBFLKL010000288.1:0-3143 GCA_040883175.1 Synechococcaceae cyanobacterium
CGAGCCCCGTCAGTCCCGTTTCCCTCAACCCCAGGACCGGCTGTGGCACCAGGAGAGCCGGCTGTGGCAGCCGAGGCGCGTCCGGTCCGCGTTCGTCTGGCCCCCAGCCCCACCGGGACCCTGCACATCGGCACGGCCCGCACGGCGGTGTTCAACTGGCTGTTCGCCCGGCACTGCGGTGGCAGCTTCCTGCTGCGGATCGAAGACACCGACCGCGAGCGCAGCAAGCCCGAATACACCGCCAACATCCTCGACGGCCTGCGCTGGCTGGGGCTCGACTGGGACGGGGAACCCGTGATCCAGAGCCAGCGCCTGGAGCTGCACCGCGCCGCCATCCAGCAGCTGCTCGATTCCGGGCACGCCTACCGCTGCTACGCCAGCGAGGCCGAACTCACGGCCATGCGCGAGCGGCAGGCGGCCAGCAAGCAGGCCCCCCGCTACGACAACCGCCACCGTGATCTCAGCCCCGAGCAGGAGGCGGCGTTCATCGCCGAGGGCCGCCAGGCGGTGGTGCGGTTCCGCATCGACGACGGGCGCACGATCACCTGGACCGATCTGGTGCGCGGCGCGATGCGCTGGAGCGGCGCCGATCTGGGCGGCGACATGGTGATCGCCCGGCGCGCCCCGGCCGGTGAGATCGGCGATCCCCTCTACAACCTGGTGGTGGTGGTGGACGACGCCGCCATGGCCATCAGCCATGTGATCCGCGGCGAGGACCACATCGCCAACACCGCCAAGCAGCTGCTGCTCTACGAGGCCCTGGGCCAGCCGGCGCCGCAGTTCGCCCATACGCCGCTGATCCTCAACCAGGAGGGCAGGAAGCTCTCCAAGCGCGACGGCGTGACCTCGATCAGCGACTTCCGGGCCATGGGCTACACCGCCGCAGCCCTGACCAACTACATGACCCTGCTGGGCTGGTCGCCGCCGGAGGGCATGGGAGAGCGGTTCAGCCTGCAGGAGGCGGCCGCGGTGTTCGGCTTCGAGCGCGTGAACCGGGCCGGCGCCCGTTTCGACTGGGACAAGCTGAACTGGCTCAACGGCCAGGTGCTGCGCGAGCAGGGCGCCGAGAGCCTGCGGCAGCAGCTGGCGCCCCTGTGGGCCGAGCGCGGCTGGGGCCTGGCCGGCGCAGCCAACCCGGTGCAGGCCGACCCCGTGTGGCAGTGCCAGCTCACCGAGCTGCTGGGGCCCTCGCTCACCCTGCTGGCGGACGGGGTGGAGCAGGCCGAGCCCTTCTTCACCACCCCGGAGCTCAACGACGCCGCCCGCAGCCAGCTGGCGGCGGAGGGAGCCCGCAACGCCCTGGCGGCCCTGCTGGAGCGGCTGCCCGAGGGGGAGCTCAGCGCCGATCAGGCCCAGGCGCTGCTGGCCGAGGCCGCCGCGGCCGCCGGCGTCAAGAAGGGCGTGGTGATGAAGAGCGCCCGCGCCGCCCTGCTGGGCAGCCTGCAGGGCCCCGACCTACTGGCCACCTGGCTGCTCCTGCACCGCAGCGGGGACGACCGGGACCGCATCGCCCGCTGCCTCTGAAACCGCCGCGTCGGCGGGTTCCTCGGTGAGCCCCAGGCGGCGCGCCAGCGGCCCGGCGCTGAGGCCCTGCAGCCCCACGGTGAGCAGGATGGTGAGGAACACCAGCCCCTGCAGCCGGCCGGCTCCCACCACCCCAGCCTGCTCCAGGCGGATGGCGAACAGGCTGGCCACCGCGGCGGTGACGATTCCCCGCGGCGCCAGCCAGCTGAGCAGCACCCGCTGGGCCAGGCTGTAGCCCATGCCCCAGGTGGCCAGGCCGATGGTCAGGGGACGCAGCAGCAGCATCAGCGCCAGCACGCAGGCCACCCCGCCCCAGCCCAGGGGGCTGAGCTGGGCGAAGGTGACGTCGGCGGCGAGCAGGGGAAACAGCATCGTGATCGCCAGCCGGGCCAGCTGGCGGATCAGCTCATCGAGCTCGGCGGCATCGGTGTCGGGGCGGCGGCCCACGATGAAGCCCGCGGCCACGGCCGCTGGAAGTCCCGATTCCGGCAGCAGCTGCTCGCAGCCGGTGAACATCAGGAACAGGGTGCCGAGGGTGATCTGAAGCCGCAGGGCGCCGCTGCCGGCCGAGGCGGGGATACGGCGCAGCAGCTCGGCCAGCAGCCAGCCGCAGGCGGCACCGATCAGCACCCCGCCGCCGAGCCGCTGCAGCAGGCCGGAGGCCAGCTCGCGCCAGCCGTGCAGGTCGCCGAGCACCAGCTCCAGCAGCAGCAGCGCCAGCACGGCGCCGATCGGCTCCAGCACCAGCCCCTCCCCTTCCAGAACCTCCCCCAGGGGCGGCGCCAGGCCGATCTGGCGCACCAGCGGATTCACCACCGTGGGGCCGGTGGCCAGCACGATGGCGCTGAACACCGCCGCCAGGGGCCAGTTCAGTCCCGCCAGCACGTGGGCCAGCACCAGGCCACCCACCAGGGCCAGCACCAGGCGCACGGCGGCGATGCGCAGCACCGCCTGGCGGGTGCCGTCACCGGGCAGGCGCAGGTTGAGGCCGCCCTCGAACAGCACCAGGCTCACCAGCAGGCCCACGATCGTGCCCAGACCGGCACCGAGATCGAGGGGTTCCACCAGCCCCAGGCCGGCGCGGCCGATCAGCAGGCCGGAGCTGAGCAGCAGCACCACCCCGGGCAGCCCCGTGAGCCAGGCCAGGGCCTGGGCCACCGCGCCGGCGAAGACGGTGACGCCCCAGAGCAGCCCCAGCCGCTCAGGCGTCATTCATCATCGAGAGGGTTGAACCGGGGTTCCACCCGGATGCCCACCACAGCGCTGGGTCGCACCACCAGGTATTCCCCCTCCAGCTCGCTGATCGGCACGTTCACGAACGTGTCGGAGGCCGAGGCGGTGAGCACATCGCCATACCACTGCTGGAAGGTCTGCAGGCTGGGGAACATCACCGTTTCCGTCTGGCCGCCGCTCATGTGCAGGTGTACGGCGTAGCGCCGTGGGTGGGGGGACATGGATGGGCGACGGGTCGGGCGGCGAGGTGAGCGGCGAGGTGAATGGTGAGGTGAGTGGTGAGGAGGAGGGGGTGGGGCGAAGCGGGCGGCCGTCTCAGGATGGCCCGGCTGGCGAGGATTGTGGCACCGGCTCTCCGGGCCAGGTCCGCAGCCGGGCGCTGGCCG
>JBFLKL010000004.1:0-6565 GCA_040883175.1 Synechococcaceae cyanobacterium
ATCGCCTCCTTCACCACCGCCGTGGTCGCCGCCAGTGCCTCGGGGGCCACCTCCAGCACCAGTTCGTCGTGCACCTGCAGCAGCAGCCGCGCCGGCAGGCCGCCGACCGTGAGCTGGTGGTGCAGGCGCACCATCGCCAGCTTGATGATGTCGGCGGACGAGCCCTGGATCGGCGCGTTGGCCGCCGCCCGCAGCTGCTGGGCCTCCAGGCCGCCGCGACGGGCCACCTCCAGGTCGATCTCCAGCGGGTCCTTGCCCCGCAGCCGCCCCAGCCCGGCCGGATCGAAGCTGAACGGCCGCCGCCGGCCCAGGATCGTCTCCACATAGCCCCGGCTCAGGGCCAGCCGCTCCTGCAGCTCCAGGAAGGTGAACACCCTCGGGTAGCGCTGCCTGTACTTGCTCAGAAACGTCCTGGCCTCGGCCTGGCTGACGCCCGTCTCGCGCGCGAAGCGCTGCTGGCCCATGCCGTAGATCACGCCGAAGTTGATCGTCTTGCCCAGCCGCCGCTCATCGGCGCTCACGCTCTCGCCCGCGCCCTTCTCCAGCAGCAGCCGGGCGGTGAGCTCGTGCACGTCGGCGCCCTTGCGGTAGGCCTCCACCAGCACCTCCTCGCCGCTGAGGTGGGCCAGGATGCGCAGCTCGATCTGGGAGTAGTCGGCGCTGAGCAGCGTCCAGCCCTCGGCGGGCAGGAAGGCCTGGCGGATGCGGCGGCTGAACTCCGTGCGCACCGGGATGTTCTGCAGGTTGGGGTTGCTGCTGGAGAGCCGCCCGGTGGCGGTAACCGCCTGGTTGAAATCGGTGTGCACACGGCCGGTCTCCGGCTCCACCAGGGCCGGCAGGGCATCCACGTAGGTGCTCTTGAGCTTGCTGAGGGTGCGGTGCTCCAGCACCAGCGGCACCACCGGATGGTCGTCCTCCAGCTTCTCCAGCACCGCCGCGTCGGTGCTCCAGCCGGTCTTGGTGCGCCGTGATTTTTTCCGCTCCAGCCCCAGCGTGTCGAACAGCAGCTCGCCCAGCTGCTTGGGCGACGCCAGGTTGAAGTCCACCCCCGCCGCCGCCTTGGCCTCGGCCTCCAGCCGCTCCAGGGTGGCGCCCAGCTCGGCGCTCAGCTCGGCCAGATAGGCGCTGTCGATGCGGATGCCGGTGGCCTCCATCAGCGCCAGCACCGGCTCCAGGGGCAGCTCCACCTGCTCCAGCACCTCCAGCAGCGCCGGACCCAGTTCGGCCAGCTGGCCGCGCAGCAGGGGCGTCAGCCGCCGGGTGAGGTGCACGTCCATGGCGCAGTACTGCGCCGCCGCCGTGATCGGCACGGCCGAGAAGTCGGCCCCCTTGGGCACCAGTTCGCCGTAGCTGGTGGGGGTGAAGCCGAAGTTGCGCTCCGCCAGCACCTCCAGCCCGTGGCGGGCGTTGGCGTCGCGCAGGTAGTCGGCCAGCAGCGTGTCCATCACCACCCCGCCCAGCTCCAGGCCGTGGCGCAGCAGGATCAGCCGGTCGTACTTGGCGTTCTGCAGGGTCTTGGGGTGCTCCTCGCTGGCCAGCCAGGCGGCCAGCGCGGTGAGCACCTGATCGAGGGGGAGCTGGGCGGGAGATTCGGGGGCCTCAGCCGATCGGTGCCCGAGCGGGATGTAGGCCAGGTCCGCCGGACCCTCGCCCCAGGCCAGGCCGATGCCCACCAGCTCCGCCTTGAAGGGATTGAGGGCGGTGGTCTCGGTGTCGAGCGCCACGGGAGCGGCCGGATCGGTGGCGGCCAGCAGCCGCGCCACCAGGGCTTCGAGGGCCTCGGGGCTGGTGATCAGCTGGGGCTCCAGCTCGGGTGCGGCTGGGGCTGGGTCGGGCGCTTCGGCGCTGGCGTCGGCTCCCTCTCCGGCGCTGGTTTCGCTGCCCGGCTGGCCTTCAGCGCCGGTGGTGGCTGCGGTCGGCGGCACGGCCGAGAACAGCTCGGCGAACCGGCCCACCTGCCGCGCCAGCGACTTCAGCTCCAGCTCCTCCAGGCTCCGCTCCAGCGCCTCCGTGTTCACCGTGCCCAGCTCCAGCCGGGGCTGCTCCGGCAGGGGGATGTCCACCAGGATCTCGGCGAGCATGCGCGAGCGGTAGGCGTTGTCCTTCTCGGCCCGCAGCTTCTCCAGCAGGGCGCCCTTGAGCACGCCCTTGGGGTCCTTCGCCTTGGGACCCGCCTGCTCCAGCTGCTCCAGGGCCGCGTAGATGCCGTCCACGTGGGTGTAGGCGGCCAGCAGGTTCACGGCCGTCTTGGGCCCCACGCCCTTGACGCCGGGGATGTTGTCGCTGCTGTCGCCGGTGAGGGCCTTGAGGTCCACCACCTCCTCCGGCGTCACGCCCAGCCTGGCGATCACCCCCTCGCGGCGGATCTCCACCGGGCCGCTGTTCCTGGCGTAGGGCCCGCCGCCCATGTAGAGCACGGCGATGTCGCGCTCGTCGTCCACCAGCTGGAACAGGTCGCGGTCGCCCGACAGGATGCGCACCCGCCAGCCCTCGCCCGCGGCCCGGTTGGCCAGGGTGCCGAGCACGTCGTCGGCCTCGTAGCCCGGCGCCATCGCCAGGGGGATGTCGAGGCTCTCGCGCAGGATCCGCTGCAGGTTCTCCACGTCGGCGAAGAACTGCTCCGGGGCCTCATCGCGGTTGGCCTTGTAGGCCTGATCGGCGTCGTGGCGGAAGGTGGGCTGGTCGGTGTCGAAGGCCACCACCAGCCCCTGGGGGCGCAGCCCTCTGCAGTTGTCGAGCAGGGCCTTGAGGAAGCCGTAGGTCACCGAGGTGGGCACACCCTCCCTGGTGCTGAGGCCGCCGTCGCCGCCCTTGGCGAAGGCGTAGAAGCTGCGGAAGGCCAGGGAGTGGCCGTCGATCAGCAGCAGCAGGGGCTTCTCAGCGGTGGCGGTCGCCGCCGCGGATTCAGCCGCCCTGTCCTCCTCCGCCCCCACTGTCCGTTTAGCCGATCGCGGGGCCAGCCTGGCAGAGTTCAGCTCGCGAGCTGGGCGGCAGCGATCTCCACCACCGCCTTTGCCGTGGCCAGGGCGGCCGTGCTGTCGTTGGCATCGAACAGATCGGCCGGCGCCTCGTCGCCCTGGGGGTACCGGGTTTCGCTGTTCATGCGGGTGAGCGGTTTGAGGTGCAGCGCCTTCAGCGCGGCGGTGTCGAGCCCCTGGCTGTGGAGCATCTGCACGAAGCGCTCCAGCGAATGGCTATGGGGCGGGGTGACGCCGGCCGCCACGAGCAGCCCCTTGAGTGCTTTTTCAGCCGCCTGGCCCGCCAGGTAGCACCCCTGAGCGTGGAAGCCCTGGCCTGCCATGCACCGTGCTGCAGCCAGATCGTCATGGGCCTGCCGCAGCCAGGCCTCAGCGCGGGGGGTCATGGCGGATCGAGCCGCAGAGCATCGCGGCCGATGGCCTGCCAGTAGGGATCATCGCCGGCCCTGAGCTGCTGCCAGCGCTCGGCGGAGAGGGGCAGCACGTCGTCCCCCAGCCGGGCGGCCAGCAGGGAGTCGGCCAGGGCTTCCGCTGCGGCCTGGCTGGGAGCGATCGCCAGCAGGTCCACGTCGGAATAGGCGTCCCAGTCCCCGCGCGCCAGCGAGCCGAACAGCCACACCTGGCCGTTCGCATGGGCGGCCACCACCGCCGCGGCCCCCTGCCGCAGGGCTGCCAGGCGGTCGCTGCGCCGCTGCTTGCGGATGGCGGCCAGGGTCGTCATGGCGTCACGCTATCCAGTCGGCCGAGCAGCACCCCACCCCGGCCCTGAGACGGGCCGGCCGGCCCGCTCCAGCACCACCTCCTGGCGCGGCAGGCCCAGGCTGATGCCCTCGCGGTCGAAGGCCTCCTTGACGCGCAGGCGGAATTCCCGCCCCACCGGCCACTGGGCCAGGGGCTGCGTCTGGATCCATACCCGGATCAGGCAGCCCGACTGGCGCACCTCGTCCACCCCCAGCACCTCCGGCGTGCCGATCACGTACTCGGCCCAGTCGGGATCGCGGCGCATGTCCTCGGCCACCTGGCGGATCACCTCCAGCACCCGGCGCAGGTTCTCCCCGGCGGCCACCTCGATCGTGAAGTTCACCCGCGACCAGTCCTTGGTGAGGTTCTCCACGGCCCGGATCTGACCGTTGGGCAGGCTGGTGAGTTCCCCGTCGATGCCGCGCAGCTGGGTGTTGAACAGGTTCATGTTCTCCACGAAGCCGCTGTGGGGCGGGATCGTCACCACATCGCCGATGGCATAGCGATCCGTGAGGATGATCAGCAGGCCCTGCATGAAATCCTCGAGGATGTTGCGCAGCAGCAGGCCTGCCCCCACGGCCACCACGCCGGCACCGGTGAGCACCGACCGGTTGATGCCCACGAACACCAGGGTGAGCACGATGCCCACGGCGATGCAGACGATGCTGGCCATGTTCTTGAGCATCCGGGTGTAGGTCACCGCCCGCAGCGCATAGCGCCGGGAGCTGGGATTGCGCAGCGTCGATTCGATCACCCAGTTGTTGACGCTGTGGTCGATCACCAGCAGCAGCACCCACCGCCCCACGATCAGCCCCAGCCAGAGCAGCGGCAGGCTCAGGGACTTCCCCATCAGCACCAGGGCGGCGATGCGGCTTGCGGGGAAGAAGATCGCGATCCCGCCGATGCCGGCCGCCACCAGGCTCAGCTGCAGGAGCCCGCTGATCAGCAGCGCCATCTCCAGCAGGTTGCGCGTCTGGTTGCGCAGGCCCTGCTGCCGGATCGTGGGGATCGAGAGGGTCTCGATCAGGCGGCCGGTGCCCTCGATCACCAGCTGGGGCTGGCGGCCGGCACGGCGGCTGAGACGCTCCAGCCAGCTGCGCCGGCGCTGCCGGGGCGCTTCGGCGTCCTCGTCGGCGGGGGCTTCGGCCGGTTCCGCGGGGGCTGCGCTCTGGGCCTCGAGGTTGCCGCTGAAGGCCGCCATCACCTCCCGCGTGGCCGAGTCGCGCAGGGCTTCGGTGTTGTCGCGCAGGTGCCGCAGGGCCCGTCGCAGCAGCCAGCGGAACGAGGAGAGCAGCAGCAGCAGCAGCAGCACGGCAGCGGCCACCACCGCCGCCATCGCCAGCCGGCCGGCGGGATGGAGGCGGTCGAACTCCAGGCCCCAGAGCGATTCGCTGATCACCTTCTGGAGCACGGTTTTCCATTGCTCCGCCAGCTCCATCGTGGTGGTGCCGACATGGGCCGCATCGGGCTCGGTCACCGTGAGCAGCGTCGCCGGCCCCAGGCCCAGGTCCGGCGACGCGGGCACGAACACCACCGGCACGTTGTTGCGGAACCCCACCGCCACGGTGGGGGTGAGGGGGTGCGGTGCCTGGCGGTTGAACGCGACCCAGAACTGCGGTTCCGCCTCCGCCAGCGTCGCCGTCCGCTGCCGCAACCTCCCTGCCGCCCGCTGGCGTTCCGGCGGCAGGGAGGAGGTGTCGCCCTCGAGGCTCCTGCGCAGCTGGCTCAGCTGCTCGATCACCCCCTCCACGCTGCGCTCCACCGTTTCGGCCCGCTGCTCCACCGCCCGGGCGGCGGCCTGGGCCGTCATGTCTTCGCCGGGATCGATCGCCAGGGTGATCGGGTGGCTCAGCACGTCGTGGGGGAACACCACGGTGCGGCACCACAGGCGGCCGCAGGAGAAGGCCTGATCGCGGTCCAGCCACCCCTCCTGGTCCGCGGGGTCCTCGGCAGGGCCGCCGGGCATCGCCACGAACGCCGCTGCCGGCCGGCTCAGCAGCAGGCTGAGGGCCAGGCCCAGCAGCAGCGCCAGCCGCCAGCCTGGTTGTGGCCAGCGTGCCGCTCGCCGGCCCCTGGGCCGTCGTGGCGTCCGCGGGTCACGATCCAGCCCCATGTCTGCCCTCACTTCAGCCCCCGCTCGCTGCAGCTGGCTGCAGGAGGATCCCAGGGTAAGGGCCGTGATCCGGTGAGCCGCGCCAGTCCCGCCGCAGCCAGCCCCGCCAGGCCCCTGGGCCGCGCCCGCTTCAGCGCCTGCGGCCGCTACCGCTGGTGGCTGGAGCGCCGCTGGGATCCGCGGGCGCCGCGGCTGCTGTTCATCGGCCTCAATCCCTCCCGCGCCGACGGCGGGCGCGACGATCCCACCCTGCGGCGTCTGATCGGCTTCGCCCGCGCCGGCGGCTTCGGCGCGCTGGAGGTGCTCAACCTGTTCGCCGCCGTGAGTGCCTCGCCGGCGGCCCTGCGGCGCCTGGGTGATCCGGTGGGCGCCGCCAACGACGCCTGGATCCGCCGGCGCCTGATGGCCAGCCCCGGGGCGCCCCTGTGGCTGGGCTGGGGCGCAGGCGGCGGCTGGCGTGGCCGCGACCGCGCCGTGCTGGCCCTGCTGGCCGGCCGCCGGCTGCTGGCCCTCGGCAGCACCCGCACTGGCCAGCCCCGGCATACCCTCTACCGGCCGGCCAGCCCCCGGCTGCGGGCCTGGGCCGGCGAGCCGCTGCTAGCTGCCAACGCAATCGTGATCGACGGCGGGGGCCGGACGCTGATGCCGGGCATGATCGAGGGCCACGGGCATGTCACCTATGCGTCTCCGCTCATGAGCATGATGCTGAACCAGGACATCAGCGAGCAAGCGA
>JBFLKL010000289.1:0-5151 GCA_040883175.1 Synechococcaceae cyanobacterium
GCCGCCATCGCCAGCGCGGAACGGCTGCCGGACCAGCGCTCAACCGCGGAACGCCTGCCCGCCCTCGCGGCCTGAGGGCTGCCGCCCACGTGCTCTGGAACACCGTCGTGGGGGGCCTGTCCTGCCCACGATGGATCAGGAGCGCATCGGTTGTGTCGGAATCCCTGGCCACGTTCATCCAGGCGATGCAGCAGTTGCGGGCCAGGCTGGGCCGGTTGCTCAGCTCCCGGCAGGTGGGAGAGGAGCTGGGGATGTCGCCGGCGGCGGTGCCCGTGACCGAGAAGCGCGCCATCCGCCGCCTGCGCCAGCACCTGCGGGGCTGCCGCAGCCGATGACCTCCCCCTCCGCCGTGAACCCGATCCCCAGTGCCGCACCGCCACTCTCCGATCCCGAACTGATCCACCAGCTGGAGGCCCTGCGAGACTACCTGCTGGCCTTCGAAGCCGACTGCGTCGACTGGCTCACCCCGGTGCATCCCCAGTACCGCGACAGCGCGCGCAACCTGCTGCACTTCATCGCCTTTCACCGCCACGACCATCCCGGCCTGCAACGTCAGCTGCGGGAACGGGGCCTGAGTTCCCTGGAGGGCTGCGACGGTCACCTGCTGGCCAGCCTGAACGCCGTGATCACCCGCCTGGCGGCGGCCGATCCGCCGCCGCCGGTCGCCTCCCCCAGCCATGGGCGGGCGGTGGATCTCCTGCGGCGGCACTGCAAGCAGCTGTTCGGTGAGGCAGCCACCGGCCAGGGCAACGCGATCATGGTCACCCTGCCGGCCGAGGCCGCCCAGCGTCCCGCCCTGATTCACGAACTGGTGGAGGCCGGCATGGGCATTGCCCGGATCAACTGCGCCCACGACGACCGCCAGGTGTGGGATGCCCTGGTGGCCGCAGTGCGCTCGGCCTCGCTCGCCTGCGACCGTCCATGCCGGGTGAGCATGGACCTGGCCGGGCCCAAGCTGCGCACCGGCCCGCTGCCCGAGGAGCCCGGCGTGGTGAATGCCCGTCCCCGCCGCGACCGCTATGGCCGGCTGCTGCAGCCGGCCCTGATCCTTGCGGTGACCTCCGGGCAGGAGCCGGACGAGATCGAGGCGGGCATCACCCTGCTGCCGGTGCTGAAGCTGCCCGAGGCGGGTCAGGAGCCGGCCCTGGCCAGCGGCGACCGCTTCAGCGGCCGGGACGCCTCCGGCCGCGTGCGGGAACTGACGGTGGTCGAGCGCCGGCCCGAGGGGTTGCTGCTCGGCTGCCGGCAGCACTGCCGGTTCACGGAGGGACTGCGCTTCCGCCGCGAGGGCGGCGGCGGCGAACTGGAGGTGGCAGCGCTGCCCCCCTGCGCCGGCGAGCTGCTGCTGCAGGTGGGCGACACCCTCGAACTCACCGCCGTGGCGGAGAGCGCACCGGCCGCACGCGGCCGGCGGGCCATCAGCTGCACCCTGCCGGAGGTGTTCAGCCTGCTCCGCACGGGGGAGCGTGTGCTGTTCGACGACGGCAAGCTCGGTGGCGTGATCCGCCGTGTGAACGCTCAGGCGGTGACCATCGAGATCACCGAGACCAAGCCCCGCGGCACGCGCCTGCGGGCCGACAGGGGCATCAACTTCCCCGACAGCGACCTGCAGCTGCCCGCCCTCACCGCCAGGGACCGCGAGGATCTGGGCTTCGCCACGGCCCGGGCCGACATCGTCAATTACTCCTTTGTGAGCCGGGACAGCGACGTGCAGGCCCTGCAGCGGGAGCTGGAGCAGCTGGGGGCCGGCCGGATGGGCGTGGTGCTGAAGATCGAAACCCACCAAGCCTTTGCCAACCTGCCCCGCCTGCTGCTCACGGCGATGCGCCAGCCCCAGCCGCTGGGGGTGATGATCGCCCGCGGCGACCTGGCGGTGGAGTGCGGCTGGGAAGCGCTCGGCGCCATCCAGGAGGAGATCCTGCGCCTCTGCGCCGCCGCCCACGTGCCCTGCATCTGGGCCACCCAGGTGCTGGAGGAGATGGCCCGCCACGGCATTCCCACCCGAGCGGAGATCAGCGACGCAGCCCTGGGGGCGCGAGCCGACGCCCTGATGCTCAACAAGGGGCCCAACATCACCGCCACCGTGCGCAGCTTGCGCCAGATCGCCGCCGGCAGCCTCAGCGGCCAGCCGGAGCACCCCAGCCACCGCGACCGGCTGGTGTCCTGCCTGAGCTTCCGGAGAACGTGCCCAGGCAGCGGGCAGCGCTGACCAGGCACGGCTGACCAGGCAGTCTTGAAGGACCCGCAGCAGCCCGCGCGATGACCTCAGCCGGTGGTGTCCTGCTCAACGCCGCCGGCGGTCTGGGTCTGTTCCTGCTCGGCATGTCGCTGATGACCGAGGGGCTGCGCACCCTGGCCGGCGGCAGGCTGCGCCAGGGGCTGCTGCGCTTCACCCGTTCGCCCTGGAGCGGTGCCCTGAGCGGTGCGCTGGCCACGGCTCTGTTGCAGTCCTCGTCGGCCACCACGGTGGCCACGGTGGGGTTCGTGAGTGCCGGCCTGCTCAGCTTCCAGGCCTCCCTGGGGATCATCTTCGGGGCCAACATCGGCAGCACCGGCCTCGGCTGGCTGGTGGCCCTGCTGGGCATCAAGCTCAACCTCAGCCAGCTGATGCTGCCCCTGCTGCTGGTGGGGGCCGCCCTGCGCGTTCTGGGCCGGGGCCGACAGGCGCAGCTGGGCATGGCCCTGGCGGGATTCGCCCTGCTGTTCACCGGCATCGACGCCCTGCAGGAGTCCCTGGGCGGCCAGGGACTGCTGCTCGACCCGGCCCGCTTCGACGCCGGCACTGTGACCGGACGGCTTCAGCTGGTGCTGCTGGGCCTGCTCACCACGGTGATCACCCAGTCGTCGGGAGCGGGGGTGGCCACCACCCTGGCGGCCCTGGCCGCCGGCGCCGTCACCCTGCCCCAGGGCCTGGCGCTGGCGATCGGCTTCGATGTGGGCACCACGATCACCGCGATCCTGGCGGCCCTGGGGGCCAGCCTCAGCGCCCGGCGCACCGCCGCGGGCCATGTGGTGTTCAACCTGTTCACCGCCGGCCTGGCCTTCATCCTGCTGCCCCTCTACCTGGGATTCCTGGAGCGGTGGTGGCCGGCCCTGATCCGCAACGATGCGGAATTCGCCCTCACGGCGTTCCACACCGGCTTCAGCGTCATCGGGGTGCTGCTGATGCTGCCGTTCACCGTGCCCTTCGCCAACCTCATCCGCCGGCTGCTGCCCGCCGACGGGGATCGCACGGTGGATGCCCTCGGCGACACGCCTCCGCAGGATCCGGCGACGGCCATCGGCCAGGCCGAGGAGGCGATCAACCAGACCTTCGTGACCCTGCTCAACCTGCTGCGCCGGGCACTGGCCGAGGAATCCAGCCGCCGGCAGGTGCACAAACTGGAGGTGCTGCAGGCCGATCTCGACCGGCTCGAGCTGTATCTCGACCAGATCCACCTCGCTGGCCTCAGCGAGGCCCTGGGCCGGCACCTGGTGCATCTCCTCCATGGTCTCGATCACCTGCAGCGCCTGCATGAACGCTGCGACGAGGAACCGGAACGGCTGCGCACCGTGGTGCGCAGCGCCTCCCTGGCCAGCGAGCGCCAGGCCCTGCAGCGCCTGGTGGAACGCATGATCCCCCTCACCCTGGAACGCCAGTGGCAGGAAGCGGCTGCCGCAGCAAGGCACTGCGCCCGCACGTTCGAGCGCCGGGTGGATGGCTACCGCGACGAGGTGCTGGCGCGGGTGGCGGCCGGGGAGCTGGATGTCGACGGCGGCACCGCGCGCATGGAGGCGATGCGCTGGCTGCGGCGGGTGAGCCAGCACCTGCAGCGCATCGGCAGTCACCTGGCCCAGAAGGGCTGAACCCGCCGCCGCGCCAGGGTTTCAGCCGTTCAGCAGCGAGCCCTTGCTCTCCTTGAGCAGCTTCCACATGCGCCGGATCTCCTCATAGGCCTGCTCCTGGGTGAGCTTGCCGTTGCTCTGAAGGCCCACCAGCAGACCCACCCGGTCGGCGAAGGTCTCCAGGTTCTGATGAAACATCACCCGCTGGGGTGACCAGTCCTCGGCCCGGTAGGAGGAATGGCTCTCCAGGGGGGAACGCACACTGGGCGTGTCGTCGGGGTGACGATCCCCGGAGGACGGCCTTGATGGTGAAGAACTCAAGGTCGAGGTCCGGCGCGGAACTTCCCGGCCAAAATAACCACGCTCCTGGCCCGGGCGCCGCGTCAGCGGCGACGTCGCTGCGGCCGGTGTGGCCTGCAGCACCGACGGGCGGCGCCACTGCCCCGAAGATGCGCCCGGCGCATGCGAGCGGCATGATCTCTCCGAGCCTGGTGTCCGATGTGATGGTCTGTCTGCTGCTGCAGGCCTCCATCCTGGGCGGCGCCCAGGTGCTCGACCGCTGGATCGTCCCTGAGGCCCCATGCTGCGTCCGACCCCTGGTGCCCTGACCTCCCGCCGTCTTGAGGAACGACCGGCCAGTCTGCCCACCGAGCTCTATGTGCATGGCGGCCGGCAGCCGAGCCGGCTCAGCGCCAGGGTGTTCGGCCCGGCCGGGGCTGAGTTGTGCGCTGTGGAGTCAGCCCGGGATCTGCAACAGCTGAAGGACCTCGACGTGCCGATCTGGCTGCGGGTGGTCGGCCTGTCCTGTCCGGATCGGATCACCACCCTGCTCGAGGGTCTGGGGATTCCCCCCGTGCTGCTGCCACCCCTGCTGGAGGTGCCCCAGCGGCCGCGGGTGGACAGCCTCGACCATGCCCTGCTGGTGGTGCTGCATCGGCTGGGCACGGCCCGCGACCCGGCCCACCTGATCAGTTCCCAGGTGGGTCTGCTGCTGCTGCCCAATCTGCTGGTGAGCTTCGAGGAAGCCAGCCAGGGAGAGTCGTTCCACGAGATCACCGGCTGGCTGCGCTCCAACGCCGGCGAGGTGGACCAGCGGGATCTCGACGACATCCTGCACTACCTGATCGACGATGTGCTCGATGCCCTCTTCCCCATCGTTGAGCAGATGGCCAACGCCCTCGAAGATCTCGAGGAAGCGGCCCTGAGGAACCCCAAACCCAGGCTGCTGAACGTGGCCTTCCAGCACCGCAGCAATGTGCGCCGGATCCGGCATCAGATCTGGCCCCTGCGCCATCAGATCAGGAGGCTGCTGCGCCAGCGTCAACA
>JBFLKL010000042.1:0-5724 GCA_040883175.1 Synechococcaceae cyanobacterium
GCGCGATCCGGCGAGCCTGGCAGGGCTTTGCGGACAGAAGCGGGATCGCCTGCTCATCCAGCCCTACGAAGCCAGCGCCGGCGACGGCGATCCCCGTGGCCCAAGGGCCTGGGTGGAGGCCACGGCGGAGCGCTGGGGCGGCATCGACGCGGTGGTGCACTGCGCCGGGGTGTTCTCGCGGGTGGGCCTGCGCTTCGCCGACGGCGAGGAGGACGAGATCGCCCGGGTGCTGGATGTGAATCTGATGGGCCCCTGGCGCCTCAGCCGGGCGGCCTGGCCCCTGCTGGCGGCCAGCGGCGACGGGCGCGTGCTGACGCTGGTGTCGATGAGCGGCAAGCGGGTGAAGGGGCGGCTGGCCGCCTACGGCGTCAGCAAGTTCGCCCTGCTGGCCCTCTGCCAGGCGATGCGCAACGAGGGCTGGGAGGACGGCATCCGCGTGACGGCCATCTGCCCCAGCTGGGTGAACACCGACATGGCCGCCGCCGTCACGGCGATGCCCCACGAAGCCATGACCCAGCCGCAGGACCTGGCCGCCAGCGTCAGCCATCTGCTCGAGCTGCCGTCTGCGGCGGTGCCGTTCGAGTTCAGCGTGAACTGCCAGCTGGAGACCTGAGGGCGATGGCCAGCCGCGCGCGCCAGCACCACTACCGCCTGCTGCTGGGCGGATGCGTGGCGATGCTGGCGATCTTCACCCTGCCCGATCCCTGGAACCTGCTGGCCTCCCCTGGCTATCTGGTCCTGGGGGTGGTGATGCTGAGGGCCCTGGGGGAGGGCGGCGAACGGAGCCGCCAGGGCGCCCTCAACCGGCGGCTGTACCAGGGCACGGGCATCGCCACCCTGGCCGTGGGTGGGCTCTGGCTGCTCACCCCGCTGGAGATGCGCGGCACCGGTGTGCCTGTGGTGGCGCTCTGGGCCCTGTTCAGCCTCTGGAGCGCCCAGCGCCTGATCCGCCAGCTGGGCGAGGAGCGCAGCGTGGACCAGGCCGTGCTGAGCGGCGCCCTGGCCGGCTACCTGATGCTGGGGCTATCCGGCGGCTTTCTGAGCGCGGCCGTGGAAACCGTGGCGCCCGGCAGTTTCACCGGCGGCGACCTGACCCCGGCCGGGCCCGACGGCCTGGAGGAGGTATGGAGGCTCGACTTCGTGAAGCTGAACTACTTCGCCTTCGTCTCCCTCACCACCACCGGCTACGGCGACATCCTGCCGGTGACGCCGGCGGCGCAGATGGTGAGCATTGCCCTGGCGGTGGCCGGCAACAGCTACCTGGCCATCGTGCTGGGGCTGCTGATCGGACGGTTCAGCGTGCTTGACAGCCATGACGAGAAGAGCGGCGGCGACTGAAGCCGCCGGGCCCCGGTCAGCCGCACTGGCGGGCTGTGATGAAAGATGACCGTCCAGTGAGCGGGCCCGCGCTGGTGCATAGGTATGCACAGAGTGAAGGCACAGCTCCCTGACGCTTTTCCGGGTTCTCCCTTCTCGACGCCATGATTTCGCTCCGCTTCCTGGCGCTGCTCGGCTCCGCCGTCTCACTCGGCGCCGTGGCCCTGCCCAGGGCCGCCGGCGCGCAGACCCTCTACTCCCTCAACACCACTTGCAGCATCCAGCGCATGGCCCCCGTGCCCTGTGTGGTGGAGGCCCTGGAGGTGGGTGACGCCACCGAGTACCGGCACAAGGTGGGCAACCGCACACTGGTGTACCGGGTGATCGATGAACCCTATGTGCGCATCGAAGCCCTCAACCCCACCAGCAACACCTGGGGACCGGTGCGGAACGCCACGATCCGTTTCTCCACGAACGAGCTCTGCTTCAACGACCGCGCCTTCTGCGTGGTCAACCCCAACTACCTCAACAGCGTGCGCGAGGAAGGGGGGCCGGCCCTGGCCGGTCGTGACCGGATGGGCCTGAGCTTCGGCAGCAACGGCCGCACCGAGATCGCCTGCTTCGACGACGGCTGCACCCGCCTGCTGGAGGCCATCAACCGATGAACCACGTTCTCCGTCTGGGCACCGTGGTGGGGTTGAGCCTCTCCCTGGGCTTCCAGCCGCTGCCGCTGCTGGCCGCATCTGGTCTCGCGGCCGAGGCCCCGGCCGTCTCTGAAGAGTCGCTGCTCGCCCGTGGCGGCGGTGGGCGTGGCGGCGGTGGCGGCCGCAGCTTCAGTGGCGGCGGTGGCGGTGGCCGCAGCTACGGCCGCAGCAGTGGCGGCAGCCGCAGTTCCTCCGGCCGCACCGGCTTCGGCAACTACAGCAACGGCGGCAGCGCCTACCGGGGCAACAGCAGGCCCGCTGGAGGGTTCAGCAGCGGCAGCAAGCCCTCCGCAGGCGGCACCCGCCAGACGCAGCGCAGCCAGACCGCCACGACCCGCCAGCAGGGCCGCCAGGACGGGGCCGGGGACCGGCAGGGCCAGCGCACCGATCGGCAGGGCCAGCGCACGGACCAGCGCGGCGATCGCCAGGGGGAACGCACCGACCGCACCGACATCCGCCAGGACAACCGCACCGACCGCAGCACGAACCGCCAGGACCAGCGCAGCGACCGCGTGTCGGACCGCTCGGACGTGCGGCGCGACCGCTCCGACAACCGCTGGGACAACTACTGGTCGGGCTGGGCCCGGCCGGGCTGGGGCTATGCCCGCCCCTGGAACTACGGCTGGTACGGCGGCTGGAGTTCCCCGCCCTGGGGCTGGTGGGGCGCCAGCGCCGCGGCCTGGGGCGTCACCACCCTCACTACCGCCGCGATCATCGACGCCGCCGTGGATGACGCCATCTCCGATCAGGTCACCTACATCGCCGTGCCCAACACCAGCTATGAGCTGTACTACCCGAGCGTGGAGCCCATGGGCAGCCAGGGCGTGACCTTCGTGGTGAACGACAACACCGGCACGGTGGAGATGACGGCGGACTGTCAGCAGGGAACCCTCAACGGACGGACACCCAGCACGGCCTCGGAAGCTGAGTTGCTCAATGCGGCCTGTGTGGTGGCCTATGGGGACGGCTGAGCCCCCTCAGGCTTCGCCGTTGGCCAGCCCCTCGGAGCGCTTGGAGCTGCGGGCGCTGAAGGCGGCAAGGGCGCTGGGCAGGGTCGGAAAGAACCGCTCCGGCCCCAGACGCTCCACGATCCCGCCGCGCTGCAGCAGCGCGTAGAGGTCCTGCTTCACCCGTGCCATGGCGAAGGTGATGTTGCGCCTGTGCAGCTCCTCGGCGAAGTTGTGCAGGGCATCGGCGGCAGTGATGTCGATCTCCGCGATCGCTTCGGCGTTGAGCACGAACCACTCCACAGGCGTCTGTTCCGCGGCGATCGCCTCGAGGGCCCGCCGCCTGAAGTTCTCGGCGTTGGCGAAGCACAGCGGCGCGTCGTAGCGGTACACCACCAGGCCCGGCACGGTGGTGGCGCCCTTCCAGTCATTCACGTCGTGCAGGCCGGCGAGGTTCGGCGCCGAACCCAGCACCGCATCGTGGGGGCGCATCAGGCGGGCGAGCAGATCAAGCATCGACAGCGCCACCGCCAGACCCACCCCGATCAGGATGTCGGTGGCCAGCACACCGAACAGGGTGATCAGCGCCAGGTGGAATTCGCTGCGCTTGAACTGCCGCAACCTGCGGAACTCCGGCACCTCGATCAGGCGCAGCGCGGCGTAGATCACGATCGCCCCCAGGGCCGCCTTGGGGAACAGCGCCAGCAGGGGTCTGAGGAACAGCAGCACGGTCAGCACCACCGCGAAGGCCACCAGCGAGAACAGCTGGGAGCGGCTGCCGAGGGAATCGCCGATCGCCGTGCGGCTGCCGCTGCTGCTCACCGGGAACCCCTGCACCAGGCCGCTGCCCAGATTCACCGTGCCCAGCGCCAGCAGCTCCTGGTTGGCATCGATGCGGTAGCCGCCGCGGGCGGCGAAGGCGCGGGCCGTGAGCACGTTGTCCGAATAGCCCACCAGGGCGATGCCCACTGCGGTGGAGAGCAGATAGGTGAGGTTTCCGGCGGTGATGCCCCCCGGGATGGCCAGCCGGGGCAGCCCCGCCGGGATGGGACCGATCACGGCCACCCCGGCCCGGTCGAGATGGAACACGCCCACCACGGAGCTGGCCAGCAGCACCGCCAGCAGAGGACCGGGAGCCTGCGGAAACCGGCGCTGCACCCAGACGAGGAACAGCAGCACCCCCGCCGCCAGCAGCAGCGTGGGCGGATGGATCTCGCCCTTGTGGCGCACCAGTTCCAGCAGCTGGCCGGCGAGGGATTCGGCCGCCAGCGGCACACCGCTGATCCGGCTGATCTGGCCTGTGATCATGATCACCGCCACACCGGCCATGTAGCCCACCAGGATCGGCTTGGAGAGCAGATCGGCCAGGAATCCGAGCCGCAGCCAGGCACCGAGGCAGCACACCACCCCCACCAGCAGCGCCAGGGTGCTGGCGAGCAGGGCGTAACCGGCGGCATCGCCCCCGGCCAGGGGCCCCACCGCCGCCGCCGTCATCACGGCGGTGGTGGACTCCGGGCCCACCGACAGCTGCGGCGACGAGCCCAGCAGGGCGTAGAGCAGCAGCGGCGGCAGGATCGCCCAGAGACCCTGGATCGGCTCCAACCCCGCCAGCTCGCCGTAGGCCATGCACTGGGGAATCAGGTAGGCCGCCACCGTGATGCCGGCCAGCAGATCGCTGCGCAGCCAGCCGGCGCGGTAGTGGAGCAGCCGGCTCAGGCCGGGCAGCAGCTGTGCGAGCAGGCCGGAGCTGCCGGTGTCGGTCTGCCCTGGCCTGGTTGCCGCTGGTGTCATGCGCTCAGCTTGCTCAGCGATCAGCTCCTCAGCCAACGGATCCGGGCCGGCTCTGTCGCCGCTCCCCCCAGCGCAGCTCCCAGCCCTTGATGATCCGGTACACCACCGGCACCACGAACAGGCTGAGCACGGTGGCCATCAGCAGCCCGGCGAACACCACGGTGCCGATGCTGCGGCGGCTCACCGCCCCGGCGCCCGTGGCGAACACCAGAGGCAGAAATCCGGCCAGCGAGGAGATCGCCGTGAGCAGGATCGGCCGCAGACGGGCCACGGCGGCCCCGTGGATGGCGGGCTCCAGGGGCATGCCGGCGGCCAGGCGCTGATTGGCGAATTCCACGATCAGGATGCCGTTCTTGGCGGCCAGACTGATCAGCACCAGCAGGCCCATGCGGCCATACACATCCAGCGGCAGATCGCGCAGCGCCAGCCCGGCGATCCCCCCCAGCAGCCCCAGCGGCACGGTGATCAGGATGATCACCGGATCGAGGAAGTTCTCGTAGAGGGCAGCCAGCACCAGCACCATCACCACCACCGCCAGCAGGAACACCCGCTCATTGGCGCCCCCTGCCCTGGCCTCTTCCCGCGCCAGGCCGGTCCACTCCAGATCCGTGAGCTGGCTGCCGAGCTCGCGGCGCACCTGCTGCAGCCGAGCCATCGCCTGACCGGTGCTCACACTCGCCCTGGGCTGAGCCCGCACCGTGATCGAGCGCACCAGGCGCGTGCGGTTGATGGCGGTGGGACCCGTGTCCTGGCGGACCCGCACCAGCTGGGAGAGGGGAATCAGCCGGCCATCGCGGTTGCGCACCCGCAGCGCCAGCACGTCCGCCGTGTCGCGGCGATCCGCCCCCTCCAGCTGCACGATCACCCGGCGGATGCGGTCGCCTTCGAAGCTGTCGTTCACGTACTCGCTGCCGAAGCTGGCCCCCAGCACGTCCACCACGTCCTCGAGATCGACGCCGAGGGAC
>JBFLKL010000043.1:0-4918 GCA_040883175.1 Synechococcaceae cyanobacterium
CGAGGTGGCGGCCGAACAGCTGCGGGAATGGGTGGCGGGTCTCAAGCGCCGCTGAGCGAAGCGCCGCTGGGGGCCAGGGCACAGGAGCCCGGCCGCACGGAGCGGTAGGTCGGAGGGTCCGCCGCCCCCAGTGCGGGACTGAGCACCAGCTGCCAGAGCTGGCCCTGGCGGGAGCGGAAGAACCCGGCGCAGCAGAGCAGGTAGTAGCGCCAGAAGCGCCGGAAGCCGCGGGCGCCCTCCAGGCCGGCGCAGCGTTCGGCGATGCGGGGTTCGAGCCCGGGCCAGGCCTGCTCCACGTTGCGGTGCCAGGCCATCAGGGTGGTGTCGTAGTCGGGTCCGAAGTTGTGCCAGTCCTCCACCAGGAAGTCGGACTCGAAGGCGCTGGCCAGATCGCGGGGGGAGGGCAACCGGCCATTGGGGAAGATGTGGGTATCCATCCAGGGATCGGTGCGCCGGGTGGTGAGCCGGTAGCCGATCGTGTGCAGGAGCGCCAGACCGTCATCGCGCAGGGTCCGCCGCAGGGCCTGGAAGAAGGTGCGGGCATTGCGGGGTCCCACGTGCTCGTACATGCCCACCGACACGATGCGATCGAAGCGGGGCAGCTCAAGCGACTCGAGCTGCCGGTAGTCGCACAGTTCGAAGCGCAGCGGCAAGCCGGGCCAGTGCTCCCGGGCCAGCTCCAGCTGCTCGGCTGAGATTGTGACGCCCACCACCTCCACGCCGTGATGGCGGGCGAGGTAGGCCGCCAGCCCGCCCCAGCCGCAGCCGATGTCCAGCACCCGCATGCCCGGCTCGAGCTGCAGCTTGGCGGCGATCAGCCGCAGCTTGTGCTCCTGGGCCTCTGCCAGGCTGCGGGCCCGCTCCCAGTAGCCGCAGCTGTACTGCCGCCAGGGATCGAGCATGGCGGCGAAGACCTCCGGATGGATGTCGTAGTGCTGGCGGGCCACCCGGGTGGACCGTCCCAGCGACTGCAGGTTGAGCAGCCGGTCCCGGAGCAGGTACCAGGCCAGGCGCCAGCGGTGTCCCTGACCGAGGCGATCGTTGGCCTGCACGAGCAGCAGGCGGGTGAAGAACTGATCGAGGGCGGCGCAGTCCCACAGACCGGCCACATAGGTGTCGCCGAGACCGAGGGAGCCCCGGCTCAGCACCTGATGCCAGCAGGCGGGATCGTGCACCTGCACGTCCCAGGGCCGGTCTCCGCCGACGCGGATGTCGGCGGCGGCGAACACCGCCTCGACGGCGGCCGGCTGGAGGGAGGCGGGGTCGGCGGACGTGGCTGCGGCGGGGTGAACCTGCTCAGCCAAACGTACGTCGATTCCAGCCCCACAGATACCCCTCGGCGGCGGCGAATTCGATGTAGGTGCGGGCCGCCGGCACCCCCAGGCGCTCCTCGATCAGACCGCAGAGATCGGCACTGATGGCGGCGGTGGTCTGGGGCGTGAAACGACCGACGCTCTTGAGCTCCAGATAGGCCACCGGTTCGGCGCTGCTGCCGCCGAACGTCATCGCCACGCCCCCCTCGAAGGCCGTCATCACATAGGCCTCCGGCTTGCCCGTGTGGCTGGCGATGCGGCCGGAGATCTCCCGCAGCAGGCCATCGAGCTCGGCCGCCGCCGGCGCCGGAGCGGAGGTTCTGACGCTGAGCAGGGGCATGGTGCGGAGGGTGAAAGCGCCATCCAAGGCTGACAGGTGCACGCCGCAGGGCGCCTTGGCGTCCGGTGGAATGGGGGTGCTCCCGCCGACCCTTCGCCATGGATGCCGCCAGCCTGCGGGCCCTGTTCACCAAGCCCTACGGCGCTCCAGCCCCCAGCCAGGAGCAGTGGCGGACCCTCTACGACGAGGCCGTTCACTTCCAGGACCCCACCCAGGAGCACCACGGCATCGACGCTTACCTCGATGCCCAGGAGCGACTGCTCAGGCGCTGCGACGACGTGCTGCTGAAAGCCGGGGCCGTCGCCATCGAGGGCCGCACCGCCTTTGTGGAATGGGAGATGGGCCTGAAGATCAGAGGGGTCGAGTTCATCTACCCCGGCACCACGCGTCTGCTGCTCAACGACGCGGGCAGGATCGTGGACCATCGCGACTACTTTGATTTCGTGGGCCCGACCTTCGCGCCGGTGCCGGTGCTGGGAGGTTTCGTGCGCTGGCTCTACCGGCGCTTCGTGACCTGAGGACGGGGCTGGCGGGACTCGAACCCACGACCTACGGTTTAGGAAACCGCCGCTCTATCCGGCTGAGCTACAACCCCACGGCTGAGCTGGCGCCCACCGCACGACCATTATCCGCTCCGCCTTCCCCCACGGCTGCTGACCGGGTGATGACGGGGCAGGCCATGATGGCCCCGAAAGCAGGCGAGGTGATCGCGATCAGGGGGCTGACGGTCTTCGGGCCGCCGGTCCGCCTGGTTGAGGAAAGTCCGGGCTCCCCAATGGCCAGGCTTGCTGGGTAACGCCCAGTGCGGGTGACCGTGAGGACAGTGCCACAGAAACACACCGCCGATGGCTGGGGCTCAGCCCCTTCACAGGCAAGGGTGCAAAGGTGCGGTAAGAGCGCACCAGCAGCATCGAGAGGTGCTGGCTCGGTAAACCCCGGCCGGGAGCAAGGCCCAGGGACAACGGTTGGCCATGACACCCGTCCCGACACAAGCGCGCCGCTCGAGGCCGCCGGTGACGGCGGTCCCAGACAGATGATCACCCCCCGGGGCGGCTGAGGCCGCCCGCGGGTGAACAGAACCCGGCTTATGTCCTGCTTTCACCCCCTTCTCCGCTCCCCATGTCCGATCGCCGGCGTCAGCTGCTGAGCTTTCTGCGCGAACTCGGTCTGGAGCCGGGAGCGCGCGACCTGACGCCGATTGAGGAAGCCCTCACCCACACCTCCGCCCGCCGGCCCCTCAATCACGAGCGGCTGGAATTCCTGGGCGACGCCGTGCTGCGCCTGGCCGCTTCCGAGTACCTGGAACGCCACCATGCCGGGCTGGCGGTGGGTCGCCGCTCGGCCCTGCGCGCCCAGCTGGTGAGCGACCGCTGGCTGGCTGATCTGGGCGAGCGCTGCGACCTCGAGCGGGTCTGGCGGATCGGCCCGGTGGCGGCCGGCGACCGGGCCGGCCAGGCCACCGTGCGCGCCGAACTGTGCGAGGCCCTGATCGGCGCCGTCTACCAGGTGTGGGGCGGCCCGCAGGGCGGCCTGCAGCCGGTGCTGGACTGGCTCACGCCCCACTGGCGGAGGAGCAGCGCCGAACTTCTCGCCGACCCCCACCGGCACAACTGGAAATCAGCGCTGCAGGAGTGGAGCCAGGGCCGCGGGCTGGGGCTGCCCAGATACCGCTGCCGGGAGCTGCATCCGCTGCACGGCCATCCCCAGCGCTTTCACTGCTTGGCCGAGCTGATCCCGGAGCCGGGGGGCAATCCCAGTCAAGCCGAGGGGACCGGGCCCTCACGCCGCGCCGCTGAGCAGGACGCCGCCCGGGCCCTGCTGGATCTGCTCAGACCTGCTCGAGGGTGTTGAGCGGCATGGTCACCAGCTTGTCCCAGTTGCCGCCCTCGAACAGCACGGCCGCCCGGTTGCCGCTGATGCGCTGCACGAAGCCCCGGTAGCCGTTGTAGATGGAGCAGCGATCACGCACCACCACGGTGGTGCCGGGCAGGATCGGCAGATCGGCCATGGCTGGGTCGGGAGCTGGAGTGGGCGTGGGGCCATTATCGGTGGCCGATGACGGGTCAGGCATGGCCGAGGCGCTGCTGGTGGTGGGACGGGTGGTGGCGGCACAGGGTCTGCGCGGGGAGCTGCGGGTGTTGCCCCTCAGTGATTTCCCCGAGCGCTTCACCCGCTCGGGCCGGCGCTGGTTGCGTCGGCAGGGGGAGGAGCCGCGCTGCGTCGAGCTGCTCGGCGGGCGGCTCCTGCCGGGCAGGGAACTGTTCGTTGTGCGCCTCGGCGGCATCGACAGCCGCGACGCCGCCGAGGCGCTGGTGGGCGAGGAGCTGCTGGTGCGATCCGATGACCGGCCGAAGCTGGGGCCCGGGGAATTCCACCTGCTCGATCTGGTGGGTCTGGAGGTGCGGCTGCTGGAGAGTGGCGCGTCGGTGGGCACGGTGACCAACCTGCTGCACGCCGGCAACGACCTGCTCGAGGTGGCGATCGGGGAGCGTCGGGTGCTGATCCCCTTCGTGCAGCCGATCGTGCCCGAGGTGCACCTGGAGCAGGGCTGGATCGGCATCACCCCGCCGCCGGGGCTGCTGGAGCTGTGAACACGAAGGGCTGGCTGGCCCTGCCGGGCGGACTGGCTTTGAATGGTCCCACCGCCGAACCCTCAGAGTCCAATGGCCCCCAGCACATCGGTCTCCGGCGTCCAGGTTTCCGGCGCCCCGGCCGCCAGCACTCTGGTGCCGGTGATCCTCTGCGGCGGCACCGGCACCCGGCTGTGGCCGCTCTCGCGCGCCAGCTACCCCAAGCAGTACTGGGCCCTGGCCGGTGACGGAGAGGAAACCCTGCTGCAGCAGACCCAGCTGCGCCTGACGGGTCTGCCGGGCCTGGCGCCACCGCTGCTGATCTGCAACGAGGACCATCGCTTCATCGTGGCCGAGCAGATGCGCCAGATCGGCGTGGAGCCGGCGGCGATCCTGCTGGAGCCGGTGGGGCGCAACACCGCCCCGGCGGTGGCGGTGGCGGCCCTTCAGGCCACCGCCCGCGGCGAGGACCCCCTGCTGCTGATCCTGGCGGCCGATCACGTCATCCGCCGGGCCGCCGATTTCCGCGCCACCGTGGCCGCCGGCATGGCGGCGGCCAGCGCCGGCCAGCTGGTCAGCTTCGGCATCGTGCCCACGGCCCCGGAAACGGGCTATGGCTACATCGAGGCCGGCGAACCCTTTGGTGCCAGCGGGGCTTCGGACAGCGGGATTTGCCAACCGGTGCCGATCGCCCG
>JBFLKL010000290.1:0-4538 GCA_040883175.1 Synechococcaceae cyanobacterium
CCCCCCCCCCCCAGGTTTCCCCCCAGGCGTGGCCACGCGACAAACTTCCTCCAGCGGGCGTCCCAAGTCGCCCAGGATCCAGGTGGTTCTCCCGGAGGATCTCTGCCGCCGTCTGGCTGTACTGGCGGAGCTTGAGGCCCGCACGGTGAGCAACATGGCCCGGGTGCTGATTCAGCAGGGTGTGGAGCGTCTCGAGGATCAGCACCTCCCACCGGCCCGGGGCGCTGCGGCCGAGCGGTTCCGACAGCAGCTGGAGCGCCAGCGCACCCGGCGCCTGCGGGGGGCACCCCGGCGGCTTCGACTCCAGCGGCCGGACTAGGGTCCTGTGCCGGCTGGCTCGGCGCACACCCCGAGCACGGCAGCCCGCCGGGCACCGGTTATTGCCGGAGCATTGCCTGGGTGGCGGTGCCGGTGCCACCAGGCCAGCAGCGCGAAGGCCAGGGCCTCCCGCTGCGACCCGTCGATGCCCAGCTCTGCGAGGGGCCTGACGATCACACCCTGGCAGCGGCGGCGCAGCTCGGCCATCAGCACAGCGTTGCGGCTGCCCCCGCCGGCCACCAGCATCTCCACCGGCCGCGGTCCCCTGCCCAGGTCCTGGGCGACCACGGCGGCGCTGAAGGCGGTGAGGCTGGCCATCGCATCGGCTGGCTGCAGGGACTGGCCCCGCAGCTCTGCCGCCTGCCCGAGGTCCTCTAGGCGACGCTGCAGATCGTCCTGCCCGAACAGCTCGCGGCCGGTTGACTTGGGCCCGCGCAGCTGGAAGAAGGGCTCCTGCAGCCACCGCTCCAGCGTCAGCGTGTCGACCCGGCCGCGGCTGGCCCAGGCGCCGCCGGCATCGAACGGCTCCCGGCCTCCGCTGAACTGGCTCACGGCCAGGTCGAGCAGGGTGTTGGCGGGGCCGCAGTCCCAGCCCCGCACCGTCTGCTGACGGTCGGGGCCGCTGCGGGGCGGGATCAGGGTGAGATTGGCGATTCCCCCGAGATTGAGCACGGCCCGCCAGCCCCCGGTGCGCCCCAGCAGCGCCTCGTCGGCAGCCGGCACCAGGGGAGCACCCTGCCCCCCCAGCGCCAGATCGACCGCCCGCAGGTCGTGCACCACCGGGCACTGCAGCAGCTGGGCCAGCAGGGGAGCCTGCAGAAGCTGCCAGCTGGCGCCCCGCCGCCGCCGGCTGGGCGGACGATGCCAGAGGGTCTGGCCGTGACAGCCCACCAGTTGGGCCTGGCCATGGGGGTCGCAGGCCCGGGCTGCCGCGGCCTGCATCTCCGTGACCGCCTCCGCCAGATCCAGCAGCTCGGCGCTGCTGCGGCGGGCCCCCTGGCCCACCGCCACCAGTTCCCGGCGCAGGGGGTCGGGGTAGGGGGTGGAATGGCTGGCGAGGATCCGCCAGCGGGGACGCTGGCAGGGGCCCGCAAAGCGGGCCAGCACTGCATCCACCCCGTCGGCGCTGGTGCCGCTCATCAGCCCCAGCACCGCCATGGCCCCTGGTCTCACTTGTTGGGCTGGGGAGTCGTGCGCAGGTAGGGCCTGATCTCCGTGATGCCCTTCGGGAACCTGCTGCGGGCTTCGTCGGTGGGAATCGAGGGCACCACAACGCAGTCGTCACCGTCCTTCCAGTTCACCGGGGTGGCCACCTGGTGGTTGTCGGTGAGTTGCAGGGAGTCGATGACTCGCAGGATCTCATCGAAATTGCGCCCGGTGCTGGCGGGATAGGTGATCTGCAAGCGCAGTTTCTTGTTGGGATCGATGATGAACACCGAGCGCACCGTCAGGTTGTTCAGGGAGTTGGGGTGAATCATCCCGTAAAGGTCTGAAACCTTCTTGTCCTCGTCCGCCAGGATCGGGTAATCCACGCTGGTTTTCTGGATTTCGTTGATGTCGCAGATCCAGCCCTTGTGGCTCTCTGCGGAGTCCACACTGAGGGCGAGGGTCTTGACGTTGCGCTTCTCCCATTCCGGGCGCAGCCGTGACACCTCACCGAGTTCGGTGGTGCATACGGGGGTGTAGTCGGCGGGGTGGGAGAAGAGCACCACCCAGCTGTCGCCGGCGAAGTCGTAGAAATTGATCGGTCCCAGCTGGGAGTTCTGGGTGAAGTCGGGCACGGTGTCGCCGAGTTGAAGGCTCATGGCTGAGGAGACGGTTGGTTGCGGAAAATGACGTTGACAGGGCTGACGCGTTGGAGCATCAGGTTGGCGATTCTGGAGATGCAGGTCCTCGGCGGATGCTGCTTGCAGGGCCGCGACCCAGGCAATCTCCAGGCCTTGGCTGTCTGCTGTGACCCTAGAGGTTGAAGTGCCGGCAGATCAGAAACGGCACCAGCAGCGTCATGGTGAGCGTGAGTGGAAACCCATAGCGAGCGATGTCAAGAAAGCGGTAACGGCCCGGGCCGAACACCATCAGGTTGGTCTGGTAGCCAACCGGGCTCAGAAAGCTCTGGCTGGCACCGAACAGCACGGCGTAGATGAAGGCCAGCGGGGGCTGCCCCAGACCAAGGCCCAGCTGCCCGGCGATCGGGATCAGCAGGACCACGGTGGCGGCATTGCTCATCACCTCGGTGAGCAGGGTGGTGAACAGGAACACCGCCAGCAGGGCGCCATACACCGGCCAACCCTGCAGGGTCTGCAGAAGTCCCTGGGCCATGGCCTCGGCCAGGCCGGTGTTCTGCAGGGCCACACTGAAGCTGGCCAGGGATCCGAGCAGCAGGATCACATCCAGGCGGATGGCCCGTTGCAGTTCTCCAGGGCGCAGACAGCCGGTGACCACCATCGCTGCGGTGCCCAGCAGCACAGCAGCCACCAGGGGCATCCAGCCGAGGCCGGAGATCAGCACCACCAGGCCGCTGATGGTGATGGCGACCCCCTTGCGGCTGATGCTGGGGAGATCCTTCTCCAGTTGCTCCAGAACCACCAGATCGTTGTTGTCCTGGAGGCCGCGGATGGCATCCCGGGGCCCCTGCAGCAGCAGCACATCCCCGTCCCTCAGCACCGCCTGGCCCAGACGCTCCCGCAGTACGGCGTTGCCGCGGCGGAGGGCCAGCACCGTGGCGTTGTAACGCTGCCGGAAGCGCAGGTCCCGCAGGCAGTCGCCGGTGAGGGTGGAGCCCGAGGGAAGCAGCACTTCAACGATGCGCTGGCTGTTCTGGAGGTCGTCGGTTCGGTCCTTGAAGCGGTCTTCCGGGGTGGGGGCCAGGATCACCGTGTGCTCCTGCTGCAGCCGCAGCAGGTCGTTGCGCGAGCAGCGCAGCAGCAGCCGGTCTCCCATCCTGAGGGTGCGATCCGCCAGCGGGGGCAGAAAGCGGTCCTGCCCCCGATGCAGCTCCAGCACGTCGACGTCGTAGCGCCGCTGCAGGCGGCTGCCGTGGAGCGACTGGCCGATCAGTTCCGAGCCCCGGGGAATCTCCACTTCGGTGAGGTAACCGCTGCTGGCGAGGCTGGAGATCAGGTCGTCCTCGTCGCGGCCCCGGTCGGGGAGCAGGCGGTCGGCCAGCCCCACCATCACCACGCTGCCCGCCAGCCACACGGCCAGGCCGATGCCGGTGAAGCTGAACAGGTCGAACCCTCCATAGCCGAGCTTGTCGCTCACCTCCCCGGCCAGCAGGTTCACCGAGCTGCCCAGCAGGGTGAGGGTGCCCCCAAGCACGGTGGCGAAGGAAAGCGGCAGCAGCACTTTCGAGGGGGAGATGCTGCGCCGATTGCACCAGCCCTCCACCACGGGCAGCAGGGTGGCCACGATCGGAGTGTTGGGGACGAAGGCCGACACCGGCCCCACCACCGCAGCCATCAGCGCGATCATCCGCTTCGGGCTGCGGATCGCGTCCGAACCGATCAGGGCCCGCAGCCGGTCCATTCCGCCTGAGCGGAACAGGCCCGCCGAGAGGGCGAACAGGCCCAGCAGGGTGATCAGCGCCGGGCTGCCGAAGCCCTGCAGAGCTTCCGAGGGGGTGAGCACACCGGTGGCGATCAGCAGCCCGGCGGCCAGAAGCCCGGTCACTTCCGGTGCCAGGCGCCCGCTGACGAACAGCGCCACAGATCCGGCCAGCACCGCCAGGGTGATGGCGGCATCAGGCTGGAGGCCGGCCGGGAGGGGGGCGAGCATGGCCAGGCCGGAGGCGAACCAGGTGCTGACGAAAGTATAGGACGCTTGATTGCTCGGGAATCTTTCTGGCCTGATTTCTCAGCGAGCAAGCGCTTTCCGGGCAGGTTGAAGCTCTGGGAGCGGTTAATCCCTACTCGCTTGCCGTTGTATGTGGTTCCGGCCATTGACGCAGTTCCCGGCGCAGGTGCTGCAGCCCGAGCCGGGCCGTCGCCGACACGAACAGCACCCCGGGATCGAGATGGCGGGCCCGCTCCAGCTCGCCTGCCGCGCAGCGGTCGATCTGGTTGGCCACCAGCCGGCGGGGCACCGTCGAGCCCAGGGCGTCGAGGATGGCGTGCACGGTGCGGAGTTGTTCGTGCCAGGCCGGATCGCTGAGATCCACCACCAGCAGCAGTCCATCGGCGGCCAGGGTTTCCTCGAGGGTGGAGCGGAACGCCTCCACCAGC
>JBFLKL010000044.1:0-4815 GCA_040883175.1 Synechococcaceae cyanobacterium
CGACTTCGATGTGATCGTCAACCTGGCCTACGACTGGCTGCCCCTCTGGCTCACCCCCCATACCGTCACCCCCCTGGCCCACCTGGTGAGCATGGGCTCGCTGGCCGCGGTGATGGATGGGGTGATCGCCGAGATCGCCCACAGCCATCCGCAGCATCTGGCCTTCCACACCGCCGCCCAGGCGGCCGACTTCGACCTGGCCCAGCCGCCTCGGCTGGTGGGCAACGGCTTCGACCTCAGCCGCTATCAGTTCCAGGCGGAGCCCGCCGAGCTGCTGGGCTGGGCCGGCCGCATCGCCCCGGAGAAGGGTCTTGAGGATGCGGCGGCGGCCGCCGCCCTGCTGGGCCTCCCTCTGGCGGTGTGGGGGCTGGAGGAGGACCCCGTCTATGCCCGGCGGGTGGACGCCTCGGTTCCGCCGGGCACGCTGCAGTGGCGCGGCTTCCTGCCCACCGATCGGCTGCAGGCGGAGCTCGGCCGCTGCGCCGTGCTGCTCAACACGCCGAAGTGGAACGAGGCCTTCGGCAACGTGGTGGTGGAGGCCCTGGCCTGTGGGGTGCCGGTGGCGGCCTATGCCCGGGGCGGGCCGGCGGAGCTGGTGCAGGAGGGACACACCGGGGCGCTGGCCGAGCCCGACGACGTGGCGGCGCTGGCGGCGGCAGCGCGGCGTGCCGCGCGGCTGGAGCGGAGGCGCTGCCGGGCCTGGGCGGAGCAGCACTGCTCCCAGCAGGCCTTCGCCGCCCGTATCGAGGCGTGGCTGGAGGCGGTGATGGGTTCAGCCCTGACCCACCGATAGGGTCGGATCTGGCTCCTGCCCCCGCCTTTCGTGCCCCGCCCCGCCGGGTACCGCTTTTCGACCGGCACCGGGGCCGCCCCCGCCCCGGTGCCGATCCCCCAGGCGCGCTGGGTGGCGCTCGTGAGCCTGGCGCTCGGCCTGGTGCTGTTCGTGTGGCAGCTCGGCAGCACGGGGCTGGTGGATGAGACTCCGCCCCTGTTCGCCGCCTCCGCCCGGGCCATGGCCGAAAGCGGCGACTGGCTGATTCCCCGCGTCAACGGCCTGCCGCGCTACGACAAGCCGCCGCTGGTGTACTGGGCGATGGGGCTGCTCTACGCCCTGCCCGCTCAGAGCCACTGGGATCCGCTGGGCACCTGGGCAGCCCGGCTGCCCTCGGCCCTGGCCACCGTGGTGGCCATGCAGGCCCTGGTGCTCACCCTGCTGCGCTGGCCTCAGGCCCCGTGCCAGCGCAGGGCCACCGCCCTGGCCGCCGGCCTGGCCTTCGCCCTCTCGCCCCTGGTGTTGCTGTGGGGCCGGATCGCCGTGAGCGACGCCCTGCTCACAGGCACGCTGGCATTGAGCCTGCTGCTGGCCTGGCGGAGCTATGCCGCCGGCGGTCGCCGCTGGTGGGCCGGCTGGCTGGTGCTGGGGCTGGCCGTGCTGGCCAAGGGGCCCGTGGCGGTGGTGCTGCTGGGCCTCACCCTGGTGTTCTTCGCCGCTCTGCAGGCCGACTGGCGCGGCCTCTGGCGCTGCCTGAAGCCCCTGCGGGGGCTGCTGCTCACCGCCGTGGTGGCCCTGCCCTGGTACGGCGCGGCCCTGCTGGTGGAGGGAGAGCCGTTCTGGCGCAGCTTCTTCGGCTACCACAACCTCCAGCGCTTCACGAGCGTGGTGAATGACCACCAGGCTCCCTGGTGGTTCTTTGCCCTGGTGCTGGTGCTGGCCAGCCTGCCGCTCACTCCCCTGCTGGTGCAGGCCCTGGTGCGGGGCGTGCGCGGTCCGGCGCCGCCGCCGCCACTGTCGCTGCAGCGCTTTGCCGCCTGCTGGCTGCTGGCGGTGCTTCTGTTCTTCAGTGCCGCCGCCACCAAGCTGCCCAGCTACTGGCTGCCTGCCACCCCGGCGGCCGGGCTGCTGATCGCCCTGGCCGCCCAGCGCCGGCCTCGCCTGGCCTGGCGGCTGTGCGTGCTGCCGGCCCTGCTGCTGGCGGGCGCCTTCGCCGCCGCATCCCTGTGGGTGCCCAGGATCGTCACCCCCGAGAGGCCCGAGCTGCCGGCCGCCCTGCTGGCCAGCGGGCGGCTGCCGGTGGCGGCGGCCTGCTTCGGCCTGGCCGCTGCCCTGGTCATGGTGGGCTGGCGGCGCGGGTCGGCGGCGGCGCTGCTGGCGCTGCAGCTGCCGCTGGTGCTGTTCGTGCCCCTGGCGCTGCTGCCGCTCTGGCAGCTGGGGGATCAGTTGCGCGGTGAGCCCGTGCGGCGCCTGGCCGCGGCGGTGGTGGAGCGTACCCAGCGCAGCGGCACCGGCGAACCCCTGGCGATGGTGGGCATGCTCAAGCCCTCCCTGCACTTCTACGGGAGGCGGGTGGTGATCTACGAAGGGGCCGAACCCGCCGATCTGGTGAACCTGGCCGAGCGGCTGGCCGGTGAACGCCGGCAGGGCCAGGTGCCCAGCAGCGCCGCCCTGCAGCCCCACCTGCTGCTGGTGATCGACAGCGGCACCGCGACCCGCGAGCACTGGCGTGACCTCGATCCGGAGCTGCTCGATCAGGCCGGCATCTACCGCCTCTGGCGTCTGGACCGCCGCCGCCTGGAGCAGCGGGCCGCCCAGCTGAGGGCCGCCGGCGTGCGGGCCGACTGGCGCGACCCGCGGCCCGAGCGCTACTGAGCCCTGGTCACTGGTGGCCCCTGGAGCTCTCGGCCTCGGCGGCGAGCTGCCGGCGGCGGCAGAAACTGCAGTGTCCCCAGCGGGCCATCTCCCCGGCCGGTGCCGGGCAGCCGCAGCAGGGGCAGCTGGCCATGCCGTGCACGTCGGTCCGGCTGGGGTGGCAGGCCCAGACCCGGGCCTCCTCTTCCAGGCCCGGGGTGGCCACAGGTCCGGGGTGGTGCTGCTCGATGCGCAGATCCCGCAGGGCGAAGCCCGCCGCCCGCAGGGCCCCCAGCAGCTGATGGCGGTGGTACTGGAGGGCCTGCAGCCACGGGCCCGGCGCCGCCCCCACCGTGAGCCGGGAGCCCTGCAGCCGCAGGGGGCGGCAATGGGGGGCCAGCTGCGGGCCGGCCAGCTCGGGCCAGCGCTGCCAGAGGGCCGCCAGATGGCCTTGCCTCCGCCAGTCCTCCTGCAGGCTCTGCAGGCAGCGGTCCAGGCCGATGGCCGGCGGGCGCGGCGGCGGCATCAGCAGCGACACCTGGCCAGCGCGGCGGCTGCTGACCGCGCTGCCGCGGCCGCCAGCCCTGGTCCGGCTGGTCGTCGGGCCGGAGCGGCGCCTGCGACGGTCCGGGGTGGTCGGTTCGGCCATGGGCTGTTCCGGGCACTGCGGCCGGGGGATTGTGGTTAGCCTCAAGCATCGCCCCGCTTCCCTTCATGGGCTTCTTCGACCGCCTCAGTCGCCTGTTTCGCGCCAACGCCAACGCGGCGATCAGCAGCCTCGAGGATCCGGCCAAGATCCTGGACCAGTCTGTGGAGGACATGCAGCGTGACCTGGTGAAGCTGCGCCAGGCCGTGGCCACGGCGATCGCCAGCCAGAAGCGCATCCAGAACCAGGCGGAGCAGGCCGAGGCCCAGAGCAGAACCTGGTACGAGCGGGCCGAACTGGCGCTGAAGAAGAGCGAGGAGGATCTGGCCCGCGAAGCCCTCTCACGGCGCAAGACCTACCAGGACACCGCCACGGCCCTGAACACCCAGCTCAGGACCCAGTCGGCCCAGGTGGAGGGGCTCAAGAAGAGCCTGGTGGCCCTGGAGGCCAAGATCGCCGAGGCGAAGACCAAGAAGGACATGCTCAAGGCCCGGGCCCAGGCGGCCAAGGCCCAGGAGCAGCTGCAGAGCGCCGTCAGCGGGCTTGGCACCGACAACGCCATGGCGGCCTTCGAGCGCATGGAGGAGAAGGTGCAGATCCTCGAGGCCCGGAGCCAGGCGGCCGCGGAACTGGCGGGTGCCGATCTCGACAGCCAGTTCGCCGCCCTCCAGGGCAGCGACGTGGACGATGAGCTGGCGGCCCTCAAGAACCGGCTTGCCGGTGTACCGGAGGAGCCGATCGCTCTCCCTGCCGAGGATGCACCGGTGCCCCAGCTCGAGCCGGCTCAGGTGGCTGCGGTGGATGCCGAGCTGCAGGAGCTGAAGCGATCGATCGATCAGCTCTGAGCGGGCTGCTGTGTCCCACCAGGTCCAGGGCTCGGCCCCGGGGCCGTCTCCCAGGCTCCATACAATCCAGCTGCGCCGTTTCCGACCCTGTGCCCGCAGCCCAGCTCACCGACGCCAGCTTCGAGACCGAGGTGCTGCAGTCGTCCACGCCCTATCTGGTCGATGTCTGGGCCCAGTGGTGCGGCCCCTGCCGGCTGATGGCTCCGCTCATGGACTGGGCCGCCAATGAGTACGCCGGCCGCCTGACGGTGGGCAAGCTGGAGGCCGACCCCAACCCCGCCAGCCGCGATCGCCTGCAGGTGCAGGGCCTGCCAACCCTGGTCCTGTTCAAGGGGGGCGAGGTGGTGGCCCGCCACGAGGGCGCCATGGCCCAGGCCCAGCTCAAGGCCTTCCTGGATGCCCATCTCTGAACGCCTGAGCCGGCTCGGCAGCGGCGTCTTCGCCCGCAACGACCGCCGCAAGGCGGCCTATGCCCGCCGCGTGGCGGAACAGGGTCCGGGTCTGCCGCCGTTGCTCGATCTTTCCCTCGGCTCCACCGATCTGCAGCCCCCGAGCGTGGCCCTCGAGGCCATCGCCGCCCACCTGGGGCGGCCGGAGAGCGCCTCCTACTGCCTGCATGCCGCCACTCTCCCGTTCCGGCAGGCCGTTGCCCGCTGGGCCCGGCGCCGCTTCGGCGTGGCGGTGGACCCCGAACGGGA